>NZ_CP119990.1 GCF_029338555.1 Halobaculum marinum
GTGGTCGTTGACGGCCTCGGTGATGCGCACCGAGCGGGGACTGATCGCGGGGACGTGGAGCCTCGCGCTCGGGGGTGCACTGGGGCTGGTCGTGGGCGCGACCCACGCGACCACGCTGGGACCGGTGCTCGGCGTCGACTACCCCGCCCTCGTCGGCGCGCACGCGACGCTGATGGTCTTGGGCGGCGTCCTCGGCGTCGGATACGCAGGCGTGTTCAGGCTGTCGTCGATGCTCACCGGCGCGCCCGACGACCCGCGCGTCCAGCGGGTGGCCGCCGCGGTCGCGACCGTCCATCCGGCGTCTGTCGGCCTGTTGGCGGGCGGACGACTGGTCGGTGTCCGGACGGTCGCGCTCGCGGGCGCCGTCGGCGTCGTGACCTGTGCGTTCGCCGCCGGTGCCGTCGTCGCCCGTCGCGTGTGGGTCGGGCGCGAGTCGTCGCCCGCGACGCGACGATACGGTGTGGTCGCGGTCGCGCTCCCGGCGTGGGGGGCCACCGCCGGCGCTCGGTGGGCCGCCGACCCCCTCGCTCGCACCGCGGTCCTCGGGGGGCGGGCCGCCGAGCCGCTGCTGTGGGGCGCCGTGGTCTGTCTCGTCGTCGGCTCGCTGTACCACGTCGGGCCGTTCCTCGTGTGGCTGGAGCGATACGCCGATCGACTCGGACTCGAGCCGGTCCCGACCGTCGATGATCTGTACGACGACCGCGTCGCGCGCGTCGACGGCGCCGCACTGGTCGTCGGGGTGGCGGCCCTCACGGCTGCCGCGGCGGACGCACCGTGGGCGACGACGCTCGGCGCGGTCGGCGCCGCTGTGCTCGTCGTCGCCGCTGCGGGCGTCTGCGCCAACCTCGTGCGGGTCGTCCACCTGCACGCGCCGTGGACGGTCGCGGAGGTGATGGTGGGCGGGACTCCCGAGTAGCGGTCGCGGAGCACCGCGGCTTGGGACCGGGAGGCTCGCCCGCGACTACGACTCCTTCGTGACGCGGGTCACGTAGCCGCCACAGCCGCAGCGGTCGACGAAGGTCCAGTCCACGTCGTCGCCGAAGCGATCGCTCAGCGCGGGGTAGAGGTACGTCTCCGGGTGGCCGAGGTCGCCGTGGGTGACGAGGTTGACGTGGACGCCGACGGTCGTCCGCTCGACGGCGTCTATCGCTTCCTCGCACACGAGCGCCTCGTCGTCGGCGTGGCGCGGCTCCTCCAGTTTCGCCGACCACGACGTGTCGTGGCGCTCGTCGTCGTCGCTGTCCGTGTGCGGGTCCGCTCCGGTCGCGGCGTCGGTGTTCGCCGTCATCGGTCGACCGTACGACCGCCCGACCCGTCGGCGCTTCCCCGAACGTCTTCGCTCGCGGCGGAGCGCGAGACCGACCGGCGGTCGGCCAGTCGGTCAGTCGGCCAGTCGGCCAGTCGGGGAAGCGGCCCCGACGGCGGTGGGTGGGCTACCGGACGGGTGCAGAACGGAGGCGCGAAGAGACCGCGAGGAGTTTGCGGGCGATGCCTGCGATCGGTCGTGGGCACCGGTCGGGCCGTGCAGGAGCCGGCGCGAGTCAGTACATCGGCCCTTCCTCGTCTTCGGCTGCGGGCGTGTTGGGACTGGGGTCGAACACGTCGGGCTTCTCCTCGCCCTCGACCGTGATGACGCCCATCATCCCCTTGCGGGCGACCCGCGACAGTGCGTGGTCGACGAGCTTCACGTGCTCGGGCACCGGGAAGTCGAGGGTGCCGACCATACAGCTCCCCGGCGGCACGTTCACCGTCTGGAGGTACTGCTCGGCGCGCCCCGCGAGGCCGCCGTCGCGGTACGCCTCTGTCCAGACGTTGCCGATGGGGTGGAAGTTGCTGTTGAGGTTCGGCCCGCCCGTCACCATGAACACGCGGGCGGTCTCGCCGGTCTTCGCGGTGGGGGTGCCGAAGCCGTCGGGCGTGATGGCGTACTTCTGGCCGTTGAGGAGGACGTACGTCGGGTCCTCCGCCTTCATCGCCTCCATGTCGAAGCTGTGGCGCCCCTTCTCGCCGGCGGCCTTGTCGGTGTACAGCTCGTGCTGGCCGAAGTAGAACTCGCGGTCGACCTCCGGCAGACCCTCCTCCGGTTCGACGAGGATCATTCCGAACATGCCCGACGCGATGTGGTAGTCGAGGTTCGGGACCGCACAGTGGTAGATGTAGGCGCCGGGGTACCGCGCTTGGAACTCCATGGCGTTCTCCTTGCCGGGGGCGGCGTTCGTCGCGATTGCGCCGCCGGCGGTGCCGTAAACGGCGTGGAAGTCGACGTTGTGCGGCATCGCGTTCGACGAGGCGTTCTTCAAGTTGAACTTCACCGTGTCCCCCCGACGGACACGGATCATCGGGCCCGGGATCTGCCCGTCGAACGTCATGTAGTCGTACACGACGCCGTCCTCGACTTCCGCGCGGACCTCCTTGGCCGTCAACTCCACCTCGACGGTCTTCGGCTCGTCACGATCGATCGGATCCGGGATGTCCGTGGGGTCGGCCGCGACGCGGTTCGTCGTCGGCTTCCCGCTCTGTCGCTCGGTCGTCTTGCGAGCGGTCTCGGTCTCACTATCGGTCGGCGCACGGCCCGAACATCCAGCGAGCGCGGTCCCGCCGGCGCCCGCGCCGATCGCCTTCAGCGTCGTGCGTCGGGTTTGTGGCATCAGTTGGCACCTCGCGTTTGCGTGTTGGGACACGACCCCCATCAAGCGGCGTCGCGGTTTTCGATCGCGGGGGACCGCGACGAACACGTTCACGGGTGCTGAAAAGGCGACACCAAGGAGCGGCGTCGCTCACGCCCGCTACACGGGCCGTCACCGATTCGCGCCCAGCCCTTCGGACGAGGGGCCGTGCCCCCCGTCTGACCGGCGGGCCGACCACGGACTCACAGCCCGAGTCCGGTACTGTACTCCAACGTTCCGAACCCGGTCCCCATCGACTCGGCGTCTATCGGCGTGCCGCCGACGGTTCCCGTGAGGCCGGCCATCCGGAACATGAACTCGTTGTAACTCCAGTGCGAGGTGACCCGGCCGCCGAGTCGCGGGCGGTCGAGCCAGTTTCTCGCGTGGCCGTACGTCTGAGCGACGAACCGGACGTAGTCGCCCGCCTCGTTCTCGACGCGAACGTCGAAGTCGGGGTGTTCGCCGGTGCCGAGCAGCGGTTCGACGGTGATGCGATCGAACTCGACCTGTCCCTCGCCCGAACCCCAGTTCCAGAAGCCGGTCTGTCGTAGTGGGATCGTCAGTCGTTCGAGTGTGTTCGACGAAGAGAAGCCGTATCCGCGCCGGAACAGGTGGGGGCCGACGAACGGCACCAACACCGAGAAGGAGGTTCCGTCCGGGAAGATGGCCCAGATCCACTTCCACGGCATCAGCGGGACGTCGAAGCACACGCGCTGGAAGTAACACGACCCCGACAGCGTCTCGGGGCCGTCGGGCAGGTCGAACTCCCCCTCGAACTCCATCTGGCGCCACGCGACGACCTCGGCGCCACCCAACGGGGTGTCCACGTCCAGGGACGTGTGGGGCGAGGTCATCTTCGAGTCGAGGGCACCCCACGCCTCGAACTCCGCCTCGGCGTCGTCGCCGACGACGTGGGCCCGCAGTCCGAGGGAGTCGTCGTCGGAGAGCGCCGTCAGTTCGCTTCCGCGCCTGGTGCCGTCTTCGCCCTCTGCCCACGCGTCGAGGCGCTGGTCCTCGCGGGACAGCACCGCCTCCGCTGGCTGCCTGACGACGTGGTCGTGGACCACGTCCTCGTCGCCGGCCCACCCGACCGTCGTCGCGTCGAACCGGTCCACGCCGTCGGTGACGGATCGGTCGGCGTCCATCCCACCCGGCGGCAGGTCGTTCACGCGGGACTGGTCACCCACGCAGGCGGCGACCGAGAACATGAGCTGTCGCGGCCCGTACCCCTCTTCGCCCTCCGGGAACAGGAGGAAGAACCACCACGAGGACGACGTCGCGTTCTGTCGCTCGGGGTTCTGCCACCAGATCTTCTCGAACGCACGCCGGTGGTCGGGGAGCGACCTGTCCGCGAAGGCGTCGGTCATTGGTGTCCCTCCCGCTGGGCCGGTCAAATAAGCCGCACATCGGTCGCCGGTGTCTCGTCGGCGCCCCGACACAACGAGGCAACTCCAGTCTTCGCAGGGGCGCCCGGACCCGGTGTCCCGCCACGGCGAGGCGCCGTGGCGGTCAGTCGTCGCTCAAGAACGCCCGCACAGCGCCGGTGGTGACGACGCTGTCGGCGTCGTCGGCCACGCGGCGCGTGCGGAGCTTCGCGGCCACGTCGTACGCGAACAGCGCCGTGCCCGCGATGATCATCGTGTCACCGGGGAGGCGCGCCCAGAACAGCGTCTGGACGAGCGGGCGCTCGTAGAACGCCAGCGAGCGCGCGGCGTCGTACGTCCCGGTGAACGCCACCTCCAGTTGGAGGAAACCGACTGGGAGCACCGAGACGAACACCATCAGCGCGAGGCCGACGTTCCACAGCCAGAACGCCCAGCGGAGGCGACGACCGCTCCAGTCGCGGATCGTGAAGCGGAGCACGTACGTCGCCATGCCGAGGGCGAGGAATCCGAACGCGCCGAACATCGCCGCGTGGGCGTGACCCACCGTGAGGTACGTGCCGTGCTCGTAGTAGTTGATCAGCGGGAGGTTGATGAAGAAGCCGAGCACGCCGGCGCCGACGAAGTTCCACAGCCCCGACGCGATGATGAACATGAACGGCAGGGTGTACGGGAACGACTCGCCGCTGGTCGCGAGCGCGCGGTACTCGTTGAGCGCCTCCAGCAGGATGACGACCAGCGGGATCAGTTCCAGCGTCGAGAACACGCTGCCGATTGGGATCCACAGGTCGGGCATCCCGATCCACCAGTAGTGGTGGCTGACGCCGATGACGCCCGACCCCATCACGAGCAGCGCCTCGACCATCACGGCCTTCTCGGCCGACCGGCGCCGCAAGAGGTTCATCGACACCAGCGTCATGCCGACGACGGCGACGATGAAGAACTCGAAGGCGCCCTCGACCCACATGTGGACGACCCACCAGCGCCAGAACTCCGTCACCGCGATGTTCGTCTGCGGCGTGAACATGAACCCCGCGGTGAACAGGAGGGCGATCGATCCACCCGCGTACAGGATCATGTGGGCGAGCCCGTACGGCTCCTCGCGGTCGAGCAGCGGCTTCAGACCGCGGGCCGCGAGGTACGCCCAGCCGAGGAAGCCCGCGAGCAGGCCCACCTGCCACAGTTTCCCGACTTCGAGGTACTCCAAGCCCTCGTTGCCGAGGATCCACCAGAGGTCGCCGTCGATGTAGCCGTGCGAACCGAGCCAGATGCCCGTCAGCCCGCCGACGGCGACGACGACCAGGGCGACGAGCAGCCCCTTCACGTAGCGCGCCTGGTTCGACGGCTCGTAGCCGGTGAGCAGCGGCGGGAGGAACAACCCGGCCCCGAGCCACAGCGTCGCTATCCACAGGATACCGAGGTCGATGTGCCACGTCTTCGCCATCGCGAACGGGAGCAGTTGGAGGATGTCGACCCCGAGGATCGACTCGACGCCGAAGAACGCGTGGCGCTCGATGTAGAAGTGCGCGAGGAGGCCCCCGAGCAACGTCTGTGCGAGGAACAACAGTGCCGCGACGGGGACGAACCACAGCGCGGCAGACTGGCTGGGTAGCAGGTCGACGTCGTCGGGATGTGGCACGTCGACCCCCTCGGTCGACGGCTCGGGGAGGTCGATCGACTTGTACAGCCACACGCCGATCCCCGCGCCGGCGACGAGCAGCACCATCGCGACGACGCTCCACGTCATCGCCGAGGCACCCGGCGTGTTGCCCGCAGCGGGCTGGTACGGCCAATCGTTCGTGAAACTGTGGTCGGCGCCCGGACGGTCGGTGTGCGAGAACCACGCGGTCCACAGCGCGAAGTCGGCGAAGCGACGGGCGTCTTCCTCGCTGTCGATCATGTTCGCGGGGACGCCGCGCTCGTTCGACCCCTCGTGGTAGCGCTCGACGTACGTCTCGCGCACCTGCTGGTGGGCATACGCCTCGGCGGCCGAGTGCTCGATGGTGCCGTCACCCGGCGTGCCGTCGGACAGTTCGTTCTCGACGGTCGCGTCGACCGACGCCTGTTCCTCGTCGGTGAGGTCGGCGTACGACTCCCCGTAGCGCTCCTCGGCGTAGTACGTCCGCATCGCGTCGACCTTGAGGTCCAGCGCGTCAGCCGTGTAGTCCGGCCCGAAGTACGCACCGTTGCCGAGGATCGACCCGTGGTTCATCAGGCCGTCCCGCTGGAACGCCGCCTTGCCGTCTTGGATCTGTGCTTCAGTGGCAATCGTCTCGCCGTCGGGGCCGACGACCCGGTCTGGGATCGGCGGCGCCTCCTGGTACGCGAGGTACGCCCCCGCGCCCATCACGACGAGGTTGACGACGAAGGCGACGACCAGCGCCTTCGCCAGAGATCGTCTGGTCACTCGCATGCAGTCGACGGTAGCCAGCCCCGACCCTTCAGCCACCGACGGCGTTCCCCGCTCCCGAGGGCCGGCGCGAACACGTTCGGGGGCGTATCCCCGGCGGCAGCCCTAACAGCAGAACATGAACGGGTACATGAGCGCGACGCGGTCGCCGTCGGACAGTTCCGTGTCGAAGCCGTCGAGTTGTTCGTTGAAGCGGCCGTTCACGCAGATCCGAGCGTACCGCCGGGTGCGCTCACCCTCGGGGTTCGCACGGAAGTCCGCCGGGAGTGTCTCTGGGGCGGGTGCCCACCCAGGGGCGACGGCGTCCTCGGGCGTCTCCGCGATGAGCAGGTCGGCCACGTCGTACTCGTCGAGGAACGCGTCGAGGAACTCCCGCAGCGTCGTCCCCTCGAAGGAGAACTCGAAGCGCGAGGTGGGTAACGCGTCGTACAGGCGGCCTGTGCCGCGGACCTCGACGGTCGTGACGGCGCGCTCGTCGGGCGATTCCGTAGGCTCCGGCGTCACAGAGCTCATACGTACTCGTACGGGCGGAGCCTCCGTGGCGTTGACCCCGAACACGTTCGTCAGCAGAGAGACGTGGCGGCGACCGACCCGAGTCGTCAGTCGGCCGACGACGGCGCTCCACCCGTGTCGGGGTCGACCGCGTCGACGCCGCGCTCCTCGGGCGTCAGGTAGCACTGGGGATCTGGCGCCTCAAACTCACCCTCGACCGTGAGCGCACGGAGCCGACTCGAGCCGTGACAGACGTCGCTGTACGCGCACTCCCGGCACTGCTCGCCGAGGCTGTCCGGTCGGTCCCGCAGGCGCCGGAGGAGCGGGTTCGACTCGTCGTCCCAGATGGCGCCGAACGAGCGGTCGCGGACGTTCCCCAGCGCGTACGACTGCCAGAACTGCGTGGCGTGGACGTTCCCCTGGTAGTCGATGTCGGCGATGCGCTCGCCGGCGGGGTCGCCGCCGTTGGTCGCGAGATAGCGGCGCACGTGCTCGGCCCGCTCGGGGCCGAACTCTCGGCGTGCGTACTCGACGAGGTAGGCGGAGTCGCAGTAGTTGCCCACGAGGAGCGTCTCGATCTCTTCACCCGCCTCGTGGTACTCGCGGGTGAGGTCGATCAAGCGCTCGACGGCGTCGCGGCGGCGCTCGGGCGACAGGTCCGCGTCCGGCACGCCCCGACCGCCGTACGCGAGGTGGTAGAAGCAGAAGCGGTCGACGCCGACGTCGGTGAGGAGGTCGACGACCGCCTCCATGTCGGGAACGGTGTCCTCGGTGACGGTGTAGCGGAGGCCGGTCTTCAGCCCCACGTCGAGACACGCCTCGATGCCGTCGACGGCGGCGTCGAACGCGCCCTCGCGACCGCGGAACGCGTCGTTCACCTCGCGGCGCCCGTCGACGGAGATGCCGGCGTACGCCAACCCCGCGTCGCGGAGGTCGCGGGCGCGCTCACGCGTGAGGAGTGTCCCGTTGGTCGACAGCACCGCCCGGAGGCCGGCGTCGGTCGCGTGGGCGACCAACTCCGTCAGGTCGTCGCGCACGAGCGGCTCTCCGCCCGAGAACAGGACGACCGGCACGCCGTAGTCGGCGAGTTCGTCGAGCATCGCCTTCGCCTCGGCGGTGGTGAACTCCCCCGGGGCCGCACCCGTCTCCGCACCCGCGTAGCAGTGGGCACACGCGAGGTTGCACCGCTTCGTGCCGTTCCACACGACGACTGGGTGCCGCTGTTTGTGCTCGCGGATCTGCTCGGCCTCACTGTCGACGTCGCCGTAGCGGAGTCCGTCTCCCTCCGCGTCGAGGTCGTACAGCAGTTTGCTGAGTGAGATCACGCCTCCTCACCTCCCGCGGAGGCCGCCACGTCGTCGGTGCCGGTGTCGGCGTCTGTGTCGGCGTACGCGGCGCCCAGGTCGCGGTCGGCGAACCGCGCCACGTTGTCGCTGCGACACAGCCACAGCGTCCCGGCGTCGGGGAACAGTGTCGACGCCTGTTCGTGGCCCACCTCGACCGTCGGTGCGGTGACGCTGCCGGCGTGACGGAGCGGTTCACGGGGAGACTCGCGGAGGAACACCTCCCACTCGGGCGTGTCGTCGGCGCGGGCGTCGTCGACCCGCGTGCGCGCTGCGGTGTCGGACATGGGTTCGGATTCGACCCTCTTCCCCTACGTCGTTCACGGCGAGTCCCAGCGACTGGGAACCACGGTTGGCGGCTTGTCTCCCCGGTCTACGCCGAGGTGATGTCTGATCTCGAGCCGTCCCGGAGGGCAGTGCTTCGTGTGAGTGGACTGGCCGCGGTCGCCGGCGTCACCGGACTCGCCGGCTGTTCGTCCGGCTCAGACCAGTCGAGCGGCGGCGGCGACACCGCCACCGAGGAGCCGACGCCGACCGCTGCGGAGACCACCGCAAGCGGCGGCGGTTCCGACGGGGGGAGCGGGTCGGCGTCGTTCGACGGCTGGTTCGACAACGTCGACAACTACGACGGCGTCGTCGACGAGACCGGCAGTGGGTCGGTCACCGTCGAGGTCGGGACGGAGGCCAACGGCGGCAACTACGGCTTCGGCCCCGCCGCCGTACGGGTGTCGGCGGGGACGACCGTGACGTGGGAGTGGACCGGCGAAGGCGCCAGCCACAACGTCGTCGACGAGGGCGGTGCCTTCGAGTCCGAACTCGTCGGCGAAGGCGGCCACACCTTCGAACACACCTTCGAGGAGTCGGGGACGTACAGGTACGCCTGCACGCCGCACAAGGCGATGGGCATGAAGGGCGTCGTCGTGGTGGAGTGACCACTGTGGACACCGCACACACACCCACAGGCACACATCGACACCAAGGCCACTAGCCATGTTCGACACGAGCGAGCGACCCATCGTGCTCGTGTGGGAGGTGTCACGGGCGTGCGACCTCGCGTGTGACCACTGTCGCGCCGAGGCGACGCCCGACCGCCACCCCGACGAGTTGACGACCGCGGAGGGAAAGCGCCTGCTGGAGTCCGCCCGCGAGTTCGGCGAGGGGCAGGTGGTCGTGCTCTCGGGCGGCGACCCGCTGAAGCGCGACGACCTCGAGGAGTTGGTCGCCCACGGCGACGACCTCGGCCTGCGGATGGCACTGACGCCCAGCGGCACTGACTCGGTGACCCGCGACCGACTGCAACGACTGGCCGACGCCGGCCTGCGCCGCGTCGCATTGAGTATCGACGCCGCAGACCCCGCGGTCCACGACGGCTACCGCGGCGAGGAGGGCGTGCTGGAAGGGACGCTCCGGGCCGCTCGCGCGGTCGAGGACGCCGGCATCGGCCTCCAGGTCAACACCACGGTGTGTGAACGCACGGTCGACGAGTTGCCGGGCGTGCGCGACCTCGTCGCGGAGTTGGACGCGGTGCGCTGGAGCGTCTTCTTCCTCGTCCCCGTCGGTCGGGGGGCGGCGCTCAAGCCAGTGTCGCCGGCCCGCGCAGACGCCGTGATGGACTGGCTCCACCGCGTCGAAGAGGAGGCGCCGTTTGCGGTGAAGACGACGGAGGCACCCCAGTACCGCCGGGTGCAACTCGAATCCGGCGGTGTCGATCCCGGCGACGTCGACCCCGAGCGGGGGCCGCCAGCGACGAGACCGAGCGTCCGTGCGGGCGACGGGTTCGCGTTCGTGAGCCACGTCGGCGACGTGACCCCGTCGGGGTTCCTCCCGGAGCCAGCGGGGAACGTCAGAGAAGACGACCTCGTCGACGTGTACCAGAACGCCGACCTGTTCGAACGACTCCGCGACCGCGCCGCGCTCGGCGGCAAGTGCGGCGAATGCGAGTTCCGCGGCGTCTGCGGCGGGTCGCGCTCCCGGGCCTACGCGGTCACGGGCGACCCGCTCGCGGCAGACCCGCTGTGCCCGTACGTCCCCGACGACTACGACGGGCCACTCCCGACGCGACTCGCCGACGACTCGGCCCCGCCCGCGGGCGACGACGTCGGTGCCGACTGAGCCCACTCACCGTCGGGACCCGTCGGCCCTTCACCGCGAGTGTGAGCCCTGGGTGCCGGCGGTGGTCCCGCCGTCGTGAGCGTCGGCACCGGAGGTGGCCCCGGAGGGCAGGTGCATCGTGATCTGGTTGCCTCCATCCACGGACTGTTCGATGGCGAGCGACCCGCCAGACAGTTCGACACACCAGTAGACCAGCCACAGTCCGAGACCGCCGTTGTGGTAGACAGGGTCGTGTGCGTGGGCTTGGCCGCGGAGCACGTCCGCCTCGGCCGACGGGAGCGGCGGCGCCTCGTCGCGAACCTCGATGCGAAGCTCGTCGCCGTAGCGCCGTACCCGCAGTTCTACCGTCGGGTCGTCGCCTTCGGCGTGGACGATGGCGTTTTCGAGGAGTTCTGAGACCGCCGTTCCGACCAGCGACGGGGCTGCCCCGAACCCACTCGGGAGGCGGACGTCGGTCTCGACGGTCGCCGCCGGGTGTGCGCCCTCAACGTCGTCGACCGCCCGCGACAGTTGCGTCCCGAGACGGACGGGGAGACACGCCCCCGGCGTGGTCAGGGTCTCGATGATGCGTCGCTCCTTCTCCGCGCTCTCCAAGAGGCCCTCCGCGGCCCTGCGGATGGTCTCGACCGCGTCTGCGGCCTCCGGCGCGATGGTCTCGATCCGTTCGGTCGCGCCGAGGACGACGTTCAGCGAGTTCCGCACGTTGTGGCGCAGCAGGTTGTCGACGACGATGAGGTGGTGCTCGCGTCGGTGGCGGTCGGTGACATCCCGGCTAAACCCGGCGATGCAAACCACCTCCCCGTCGTCGATCACCGGCGTCGCCTTCACCCACACCCACCGGTCGAACTCTTCGGTCGGGTTCACGCGGTACTCGATGTCGACCGGATCACCCGCCCACAGGCGATCCATCGCGGTCACCACTCGCTCGGTATCGTCCGGGTGGACCGCCTTGAGGAACGCGATGGGATCGTCGAACAGCGCATCGGGAGCGATGCCGTAGATGTCCTCGACGGCGTCGTTGACGTACAGCAGCGACGACCAGTCGGCGGTAAACAGCCACAGCGCGTCGTCGGAGACGGCGGCGATGGAGTCGAGTCGCGCCGCGCGGCGTTCGGCGGCCACCCGGTCGGACACGTTCCGGGAACTGACGACGAACCCGTCGAGTTCCTTGGCGCCGAGCGTGGATAACCGACTCTCGAACCACACCCATGAGCCGTCGGCCGTCCGGTGTCGGTACGTCTCGGTCGTCGCAACCGTGGTGTCAGACTGGACGGTCGCGAGGAACGACTCCTCGATGCGGTCGGCGTCGTCGGGGTGGATGTAGTCGAACACCGATTCGCCGACCAGGTCGTCGGGGTCGTACCCGAGGATCCGACGCGCTGCGGCGTTCACGTACTCGAACGTCCCGTCCGCGTCCACGACAGCGACCTTGTCACAGGTGTTGTCGAGGAGTAATTCGTGTGCGGACGGCTCTGCCATGTTGGACCGTCGCATAGTCGGGGTCAAAAGTCCGCCGACTCTGATCTCAATGTTGGTAACCGTGATCGCCCGACGGCGCGCAGTTATCTCAATGGAACAACATGAAAGAATCACCGGGAGGCAATGCGATCGGTGTCGTAGCAAGCGAACCGGTCTTCGAACTACCCATTCAGCCAGCTGTGCGCCTCTCCGTGGTCACGTCCGACTCGTCGCTGGACCACCGGAGACACCGAGAGCTACCTGAGGCCCCACGTGCACAATAGGTGAAGGAGTTACCTAAGGTGTATGCAGGTCGTCGTGCTCGTGCCGTGACGAACCGGGTCCTACCGGGACGTAACGGGCCGAGTAATGTGCTAATTGCTAACTCACCACAGTTCGTGCGTACACCTGCAGGACAGACACGCACTGCGGTCGGCGGTACAGCGGTCGAATCGGGACCGACGCCGAGGCGTGCCGTCCGAGCGGAGCATCACATGTCGTCAACAATGGCTACAGCGGAGGCAAAGCGGATCGCGCGTCGATACCCGGAGGAGGTCGCGACCGAGCGGAACCTCGACCTCATCGACGAACTACTCACCGAGGACTACGTCGAACACGGTCCGTTCGGCCGCGAGTCACACGGTCGAGCCGAAGACAGAGCGGGCATGGACGAGATCCTCACCGCGTTCCCCGACTTCGAGGCCACCGTCGAGGACGTGATCGCCGAGGGCGACATGGTCGCGATGCGCGTGACACTCAGAGGGACTCACGAGGGTGAGTTCATGGGGATCGAACCGACCGGCCGGTCGTTCGAAGTGCAGAATATGCTGTTCACCCGGATCGAAGACGGGAAGATCGCCGAGCGGTGGGTCCAACCCGACACGCTCGGGATGTTCCAACAACTGGGAGTCGTCGAGTCGCCCACCGCCTGAGGGTCGCGTTCGACGATGTGACACCAGCGGGCGGGCGCCGGTTCCCGACCGCTTATCGAGCGACCGTCACCCCTCGTAGCCAGCGTACTCCATGAGCGAGGCGAAGATGTCGGTGTCCATCGCCTCCTCGTACACGATGCCCGAGAGCATCCCACCCGGGTAGCTGGTACCGTTCATCACGTGGTTCACCTTGTGACAGTGCATCAGGTAGATGCCGGGATCGGCGTCCGCGGTGAACTCGATCGTGTGCCGCTCGGCGGGCGCGATATTCGTGACGTCCATCTCGTGGCGGGCGGCCTCCGGGATGGTTCCCCCGTCCTTCTCCACCAGTTGGAAGCGGTGGTTGTGGATGTGCATCGGGTGGCTCATGTAGCCGCCGTTGAGGTAGTGGACGCGCACGGTGTCGCCCTGCGAGACGATCATCGGCGACCCGTCCTCGGGGTGGAGCGTCCGCGGCGCCGACTTCCCGTTGACCGTGAACACGTCGGGGTTGCGCTGGCGTGGCGAGTAGGTGGCGTCTTCCCCGGCCATCATCCGGTTGAGGTCCGAGTCCCACTCCTTCACCGACATGAAGTACTCCTTGTCGGCCCGCTCGTACCCCTCCGGGTCGACGCGGAAGAAGCCGAACATCCCCATGTCGAGGTGGCGCGGCGTCTGGTAGTGGCAGTGGTACACGTGCGTCCCGGGCACGTTCGCCGGGATGTCGTACTCGTGTTTCTCGCCCGCGGGCACGGTGATCCCCGTGGTCGTTGGGACGCCGTCGTTCTCCCACGTCTTCTCGACGCCGTGGAAGTGGAGCGTGTGGGGCCGCTTGCCGTCGGTGTTGTCGAGGACGACGGTGATGTCGTTGCCCTCGGTCGTCCGGAGGATCGGTCCGGGGACCGACGGGTCGCGGTCGTCCGCCTGGAACGCCCACACGCGCGGGAGTTCGATCGGGCCACCCATCGTGTCGAGCGGATGGACGTCGTGGCGTGCCGGTTGGGTCTTCATCGTGACCGTCCCGCCCTGTTCGTCGACGTCCACGACCTCCGGCGGAGACGTCGTCGGCAGCGACTCCTGGCTCGCGGCGGTTGCCGTCCCACCACCGGTCGCTGGGGCCGTGTCCTCGGCGACGGGGGCCTGACAGCCCGCCATCGCCGCGGCACTCGTCGCACCAGTCGCAGCCAAGAACTCGCGCCGACTCATCCCGGAGCCGGGAGCACCCATCTCTGGCATACACCGTCCCGTACTGCTGGGGACGGATTAGGGGGTGAACCTGACTCCCAACCACTGGGACCCGGGGACGGAACCGCCGAAGCTAAGAGAGTCAGCCGATTAGCCGGGGGTATGGTTCGCGACTTCCGGCCGGGGAGTGACCCGGGGCCGCACCTCCAGCCGGTACTCGACGCCCTCGACGACGAGGACTGTCGAACGATCATCCGTCGACTCGACGAGCCGTTGACCGCCGGGGAGGTGTCCGAAGAGTGTGACATCCCCGCCTCGACGGCCTATCGGAAGCTCGATCTGCTCTCGGAAGCACAGTTGCTCGCGGAGGGTGTGGAGGTCCGACAGGACGGCCACCACGCGACCCGGTATCGGACCGACTTCGAGGAGGTCATCGTCTCGCTGGCCGAGGACCGCAACCTCGGTGTCTCGATCGAACGGCCAGCCGACGACGCCGCCGACCGACTCGCGAGTATGTGGAGCGAAGTTCGCAAGGGGGCCGACCAGTGAGCCACCTCACGGTCGCCATCGCCGCGACGAAGACCCTCACGTTCGTCTTCGGTGCGGTGATCACGTACCTCTCGTGGACCGCCTACCAGCGGACGAACGCCGCCGAACTCCGTGCGCTCGCGCTCGGCTTCGGCATCGTCACCGTCGGGTCGGTGCTCGGAGGTGGGATCGACCTCGTCGGCGACATCATCTCCGTGTTGGGCACACAGACGATCCTGTACGGCGTCCTCGCACAGAGCGTGCTCACGATGATCGGGTTCGGCGTCATCACCTACTCGCTGTACCGAGACTGAGCCCGCACCGGCCCCCCAGCGCGCACCGCTGGGACGCTACCTCACTGAACCGACCGCGCCGTGCTTCTGCTCGACGGTACCACCGCTCACTCGGCCGTCCGTCGCCCCGTCACCGCTTCGATCTGGAGTTCGTACGTCCGTAACGTCGTCTCCTCGGTCGCCTCGTCGAACACGCGCAGCGGCGCGTACCGCTCGTCGACCTCGGCGGCCGTCACGTCGGCCTCGTCTGGTGACAGCTCTCGGACCGACCCCGCGACGAGGACGCTCCACGAGTCGCGCGGCCCGTCGTAGCCGTACACGACGAACGACGCTTCGCCGGTGGTCTCGAGGAACGCGAGTTTGCGGCTGTGGCCGTCGTCCGAGAGCCGGAACCGGATCGCGTCGCCGTCGTAGTGGTACGCCAACGGGATCGCGTAGGCGTCGTCGTCACGTGCGAGGGCCAACACGCCCGTCTCGGACGTTCTCAGCCGCTCGTCGACCTCGTCGTCGGTCATCCCCGCCGTGTACACGCGGTCGGTCACGTCCATGTTCACTTGTCGGGTACGGGGTCGGCCGCCATCAAACGGTATGCTGCGTCCGGTTCACTCGGCCCCATCGGTGGTGACGACTCGCACCCTGACTGCCGAGTGCTTGTACTCGGGGATCTTAGCCACCGGGTCGAGCGTGTCGCCCGTGAGCGCATTCGCCAGCGGCGCCAGCGTGTGGAACGTCGCGAACACGGTGCCGGGGCGGACTGCCGGCGTCACCTCGGCGACGGCGGTCGTCCGCCCGCGGTCGTTCTCGATCCGGACCTGGTCTCCGTCGGCGACTCCCAGCACCTCGGCGTCGTCTGGATGGATCTGGAGCGTCTCGTCGCCGCGCATCCGAACGAGTCGGTCGGAGCGCCGGGTGAGCGCGCCGCTGTTGAAGTGCTCGATAACCCGGCCCGTGGTCAACACGAGGTCGTCGTCGCCGACGGCGTCAGCGGGATCGACGTGGTCGACGACCCGGAGGAGTGCGCCGGTTCCCGTTCGCGAACGTCGTTCGGTGGAGCACCGCCGTCCCCTCGTCGGCGCCCGCCGGGAACGGCCAGCGCTGGCTGCCGGTGTCGATCCCCGCGTAGCTCATGCCGGCGTACGGCGGCGTCGCGGCGGTCAGTTCCTCGAAGACGGCTTCGGGACCGTCGTAGTCGAACGCCTCGGGACGGCCCGTGAGGCGTGCGCCGAGGTCGCACAGCACGTCGAGGTCGCGGCGGGCGTCGGCGGGCGGGGCGGCGTTGGGGCGCATCCGGATCACCTGCCGGTCGGTGTTGGTGACGGTGCCGCCGCGTTCGGCCCACGCGCTCCCCGGGAGCACCACGTCGGCGTGGTCGGCAGTCTCCGTCCGGAACAGGTCCTGCACGACGAGACACTCCAGCGCGTCGAGCGCGTCGGCGACCCGGCCGGCGTTCGGCTCCGTCACCGCGGGGTTCTCCCCGAGGACGAACGCCGCACGCACGTCGTCACCGAACGCGTGCGTCGCCTCGACCTCGGTGAGGCCGGGGTCTGCGGGGAGGTCGTCGGGGGCGACACCCCACACGTCGGCGACGGCCGCGCGGGCGTCGGGGTCGGTGACGGGTCGGCCCCCCGGGAGCCGGTCCGGGAGCGCCCCCACGTCGCTGGCGCCCTGGACGTTGTTCTGGCCGCGGAGGGGGTTGACGCCGGTGCCGCGCCGCCCGACGTTGCCCGTCAACAGCGCGAGGTTGAGCAGCGCGTGGACGGTGGCGGTGCCGTAGTGGTGCTGGCTCACCCCCATGCCGGTGACGATGGCCGCCCGGTCTGCGGTGGCGTACGCGTGGGCGGCCGCCCGGATGTCTGCGGTGTCGACGCCCGCGCGGGCGGCCTCTTCGTCGACGTCGAGACCCGCCGCGAACCGTTCGAACGCAGCCAGCCCGTCGACCCGGTCGGCGCAGAACGCCTCGTCGACGAGACCGTCGCCGACGACGACCGCCGCCAGCGCGTTCAACAGCGAGATGTCGTATCCCGGGCGGACTTGGAGGTGCACGTCCGCCCCCGCGGTCGTCGCCGTCTCACGCGGGTCGACGTGGATCATCGTCGCGCCCGCGCGCAGCGCCGGGAGGATGTACGACCGGAAGATCACGGGGTGGTTCTCGGCGGGGTTCGCCCCCACGACGAGGAGCGCGTCGGCCTCGCGCAGGTCGTCCAGCGAGTTCGTCGCCGCGCCGGCGCCGAAGCGGTCGCGCATCGCCGCGACCGTCGAGGAGTGGCACAGTCGCGCGCAGTTGTCGACGTTGTTCGTCCCGAGCAGGCGGGCGCACTTCTGGAGGACGTAGTTTTCCTCGTTCGTGCAGTTCGAGGAGGCGAAGACGCTCACCGCGTCGGGCCCGTGCTCGGCGACGACGGACCCGAACGCCGACTCGACCCGGTCGAGTGCGTCGTCCCACGTCGTCTCGACGAGGTCGCCGTCCTCGCGGACGAGCGGCGCCGTCAGGCGGTCGGGGTGGTCGACGACGTCCCACGCGGCGACCCCCTTCGGGCACACCTCGCCCTTGGTGTTGACCGGACCGCGCCACCCGCGGGCGCCGCCGCTGTCCGGGTCGTACCGGATGCCGCAGCCGACGCCGCAGAACGGGCAGACACTCTCTGCAGGGGTGAACTCGCGGTCGTCGGAGTCGCTCATGGTCGGCGTTCGACGGCTGGGGTGCTATCTGTTTGGTCCCGTTCTACACCCGTGGGACGAACCGACCGACTCGCGACGGGACCGGCAGAGGTGTCCGCGTGCGGGCGGCGGTACGAATATCAACCGCCCGACGAAACGGACCCCATCGATGATCGAGCGACTCCTCGGCGACGAGCGGACGGACGCGGGGACGTACCTCGCAGAGTACATCTACGGCGCAAACGACGGCATCGTGACGACGTTCGCGGTCGTCGCCGGCGTCGCCGGGGCGGCGCTTGCGCCGTCGATCGTGTTGATCCTCGGGGTCGCGAACCTGCTCGCCGACGGGTTCTCGATGGGGATGAGCAACTACCTGAGCAGGCGCACCGAGATCGACTACCGCGAGGCCGACGGGCGCCCGGCCCACGACGACGGCAAGTCCCCGGCCAGGACCGCGCTGGCGACGTTCCTCGCGTTCGTGATAGCGGGGTGGATGCCGCTGCTCCCGTACGTGTTCGTCATCGAACCGCTGTTCGAGGCGGCGGTCGTCGTCACCGGCGTCGCGTTCTTCGCCGTCGGGGCGAGCAGGAGCCTCGTCACGAACCGCACGTGGTACCTCGCCGGCGGTGAGATGTTCGCCATCGGCATGACTGCCGCTGCCGTCGCCTACACGGTCGGCGTCCTCCTCGGTGGACTCGCGTGAGCGGCTACCGAGGAGAGACGCTGGCCGGTGGCTCAGGCGCTCTCGACGACCTCGACAACCTCGACGGCGTCGTCGTCCGAGCGCCGGAGCAGCCGCGACAGCGACCAGAGGACGATCACGATCCCTTCCAGGCGCGCGACGCTGTACACCCACGGGCGAAGCTCCACGTCCTGGTCGCCCTTCGCGGCGACCCGCATCCAGAAGTCGACCATCTCGCGGGGTTTGAGCGCCTCCCACAGACCAATTGCCAGCAGCAGCGTTTTGAACACCATGTCTCCAGACGTGGTACCGAGACACAAGGATATCGGTCGCGCGCGTGACGCGACCGACCGCCGAGGGCGTGTATGAGTGAACTGCGGCGTGTGGGAACCGTGCTCGGCGCGTTGGCGCTGTCGGTCGCGGTCGCCGTCTCGACGCCGTTCGCAACGCTGTCGCCGACGGGGCACTACGCGGTCGCGACGGCGCTGTTCGCCGCCGTGTTGTGGGTGACGGAGGCGCTTCCGCTCCCGGTGACGGCGCTGTGCGTGCCCGTCCTCCTGACGGTGTTCGGGGTGTCGCCGACGCTGGGCGGAGCGCTCGCGCCGTTCGCCGACCCGGTCGTGTTCCTGTTGCTGGCGGGCTTCGTGCTCGCGGCTGCACTGTCGAATCACGGTATCGACCGACGGATCGCCTACCGTCTCGTCGCCCGGGTCGGCACCTCGCCGCGGCGGCTGGTGTTGGCACTGATGGTCGCGACCGCCGTCCTGTCGATGCTCATCTCCAACACCGCGACGACCGCGATGATGATCCCAGTCGCGCTCGGTGTTGCTCGAAGCGCGACCGGAGCGGCGCCCGCCGGGAGCGAGCCAGCGTCGGTCGCAACTGACGGCGCCGGGTCCGCGGTCGGCGTCGACACCGACCCAGACGGGCGGACCGACGAGCCGACGAACATGGAGACGGCGGCACTACTGGGCACCGCCTACGCCGCCAGCATCGGTGGCGTCGGCACCATCATCGGGACACCGCCCAACGCCATCGTCGTCTCCCAGTTGTCGGCGCGGCTGGGGTACGAGATCAGCTTCGCGGAGTGGCTCCTTATCGGCCTGCCGGTCGTCGCAGTGAGCCTCCCGGTCGCGTGGTACCTGCTCGCGGTTCGGCTGTACCCCCCGGAGGTCGCTGACGTGTCGAACGCCCGTGAACACGCCCGCACGGCGCTCCAGTCGTTGGGGCCGGTGACGCCCGTGGGGCGACGCGTCGTCGCGATCGTCGGGGCGACCGCTGGGCTGTGGCTCCTCGGTGGGTTCGACTTCCTGTTCGAGTCGCTGCTCGCGCCGACGGTGTACACGACGCTGTTCGGCGGCGAGGGACCGAGCGTCTTCGGCGTGGGCCACCAGGGGGTTCTCTACTTCGTCGTCGTCGGCCTGGCGGCGATCCCGGCGCTGTTCCTCGCGGGCGGCATCGACTGGGACGACGTGACCGGGATCGACTGGGGGACGCTCCTGCTGTTGGGCGGCGGCCTCTCGCTGGCGGACGCGCTCGCGACGACCGACGCCGTCGCGTGGCTGGCCGACACGGTGCTGGGGCCGCTCGTCGGGGTGCCGATCGTCGTCCTCGTGTTCGTCATCGTGGTGACGACGATTCTGGCCGGCGAACTCGCGTCAAACACCGCGATGGCGGCGGTGTTGGCGCCGCTGTTGATCGACGTCGGGCCGCGCTACGCCGACGCGCTGGGAACGACCGGCGACACCGCGGCGGTGCTGTTGGCGGTCACCGGCGCCGTCGCCGCCAGCTTCGGGTTCGCGCTTCCGGTCGCGACGCCGCCGAACGCCATCGCCTTCGGCACCGGCCACGTCGGTCGCGAACAGATGCTGCGGGCGGGGAGCGTGCTCGACGTGGCGCTGGCGGTCGTCGTCACCGCGGTGCTGCTCGGCCTGTTCGCGGTGGTGTGGCCGCTCGTTGCCTGACCGGCGCGTGGGAGGTCGGGACCACGTCGGCGTGCGCGAACGCCGACGCAGTCGTGTCGGCAGTCGTGTTTCCGTCGGCGAGCGCCGCCACCCACGGGACGACTACGTCGGCGAGGCGGTCGTGTGCGGTCGCGTAGTCGATGGAGGAGGGCGTCGCCCCGCTGGCCGGTGTACGCGCCGAACTGGGAGTGGTTCACGCCGTCGAGTTCGACGACCGTCGCGTCAGGCGGAAGGACCGCGAGCCGACTCCGATAGGTGTCGCGGTCGAGCACGATGTCGGCGCTCCCGGTGACGCTCAGCGTCGGGACGGTCGGCGAGCGGTCGGCTTCGCAGTAGGCGGCCAGCAGCACCAGGCCGTCGACGCGCTCCGGGTGGCCACTCGCGTACCGGCAGGCCATCGCTCCGCCGAGCGAGTGCCCGCCGACGAGCCACCGGTCGACGTCGGGGTGCGCGTCGATCACCTGGTCGGCGGCGGCGGGGTCGAGCACTGCGAACTGGAGCGGCATCTCGGGGACGTACACCGCGACGTTCGCTCGAGCGGCCAGCGGCGCCAGCGATTCGAGGTACGCGTCGGCGGTCACGTGGCCACCGGGGTAGAACACGAGCGCGGTCGTCGCCTCGCCGTCCGCGGGTTCCAGCGCGTACACGCCGTCGCGGTGGGTCACCTCGACGCGGTCGTCCGCGCGGACGGCGTCGACGGAGCCCTCGGTCGGCCCCAACGGCGTCGCTAGGTAGTACCCGAGCGGCGCGGCGACGACGAGGAGCGCCACCAGCAGCCACAAGGCGACCCGTTCGGCGTTGCGGCGAAGCAGGTCTCCGAGACGAGCGCGCTCAGGCATCCACGCGGTCGGCGGGGTCGTCCCGGGCGTCGAGCGGTGTCAACTCCACTCGGTCGGCCTCCACGTCCTCGACGAACGCCCCGGGACCGCCGACGGTGACGCGGTCGTCGACGACGGCGAGCGTGAGCGAGTGCTGGACCGGGAACTCGTTGTTCGCGGGCGCGACGAGTCCCTGACTCACCTCGACCACCTCGCCGGTTATCTCGACCGCCTCTCCGGTGCCTGTCAGCCGACCGATGACACGCGCGCCGACGCCCTCGTTGGCGCGGCGGTGAAGTTCCGCCTGCATGACGGCCTGCCGGAAGTTCGTGTACCCGGCGGGGAGCGCGGCAGGGTCGGCGACGGCGGCCTCGACGGCCGCGGGCCAGTAGTTGCCGAGGAACGACCCGACGATGACGGGGCCGAGTTGCTGTTGGCTGAACACGATCGCCTGCTTCCCGCTGTTCGAGCGCGCGACCATCTCGGCGGGCGCGACGACCCCGGTTCGTCCGTCGACGGTGAGCATCGACGGCATCGGCTGGCCCCACACGCGCGCCGCCGTCGCGACACTCGACAGGTCGAGCGAGTCGTCGAGGTCGCCCTCGCGGACACCGGTGACGAGGAGCAAGACGAGGACGCCTCGGTCGACTGCCGCGCGCAGGTCGTCGGCGACCTCGTCGAGGCGGTCCAACGGGAACGACAGCGTCACCTCCTCGGTCGCCTCGGCGATCGCTCGGCGGATCCGCTTGACGACCGTCACGCGGGACTTGACGACCTCGAACGGCTCCTCCGTCGTCTCCGTCCGTGAGAAGCGCGCCTCCAGCGCCGGGCGCATCGACCGGGCGTCGCTAGCGAGTCGGTCGACGACCTCCTCGGGTGGGTTCGCCCGGATCGTCGTCGGCGTGACGTGGTCGTTGACGGTGACGAACCCCCGCGCCTCCAACTCCTCGCTGGCGCTGTACACGTACCGCTTCGAGACGCCCGCGGCCTCCGCGACGGTGCTGGCCTTCGCCTCGCCGTGTTCCAGGAGGGTGAGGTACGTGTCGACCTCCTTGTCCGACAGGCCGAACCGCTTCAACAGCCGATCGACGTCCACCTCGTCCACGTCGGCGCCGTCGGGGAGATCGGTGGGGTCCGTGGTCATGTCTCACACAGTCGCCCGTGGCACCGTATAGCTCCCGGTCGCGGGCGAACGGGTCGGTGTCCTACTCGTCGGTGGTCTCGTCTTCGTCCCCGTTCCCGGCGCCATCAGCATCTGCGTCGGTGTCGGTGTCGGTGTCGCCGTCAGTGTCGGCGTCCGCGTCGGCCGACCCACGTCGCGCCACCTCCACGAGCGTCTCTCGCTCCTCGAAGTACGCGGGGGCGTCGCGTTCGGCCTCGAAGGAGACGACCCGGCGGACGGCGTCGTCGGCGTCGAGGTCGCCGGCGTCGTGTTCGGCGAGGAGGTCGTCGGCCAAGTCGAGGTAGTCGCTCGCCAACTCTTGGAACAGTCGCATCCGCGTCTCGGTCGCCTCGACGGTCGCCTGCTTGCGCTGGAGGTCCGACTCGGCGGCCGCGAGGTCGCTCACGTCCTCGTCGGTGCTATCGTCGCCGTCCTGCGGGGTGTCGCCGTCGGGCGAGTCGGCGGCTTCGGTCGAACTGTCGGCGTCGAGTTCCGTCTCTCGTTCGGCCAGCGACGCCCGGAGGTCGGCGACGCCCTCGTCGATCTCTTCGATGAGCGTCTCCGCCTCGGCGGCCATCGTCTCCACGCGGCCCGCGAGCAGGCCCGCCTGCGTGCGGCAGTACTCGACGACCTCGCCGACGGCCCGTTCGTCGTCCGCGTCGTGCATGGGCGTCGCTTCCGGGCGGGGATGCAAAGCGGGTTCGGTCGACGGGCGGTACTGGTCGTGGATCGTGAGTCGTGGTGGTGCCCTCACTCGATCCGGCAGACGACCGCGTCGGCGACGCGGACCGCGTCGACGGTGCCACCGTCTGCCCGCACCCCGTCGGCGGCGGCCACGTCGGCGCCGGAGAGCAGGTCGGTCGGGAGCACTGACTCGGCGAGCGTGACCGACTGGGGGTCGTCGCCGAAGTTGAGCACGACCGCGAGGCGGTCTTCGCCGTCGTCGCGGACGTACGCTGTCACGCCGCGTGCGCCGCTCGTACCGGCGTCGTCGCCGACGGCGTCGTCGGTCCCGCCGACGATGCCGATGTCGCCGCCGCTCCCCGGGCCGCCGTCGTCCACGTTGGCTTCGTCGGCGGCTCCCACGACCGTGTACTCGATCTGTTCGACCGTGCCGTCGCGGAGGGCGTCGTGCTCGTCGCGCGCGGCGGCGAGTCGCCGGTGGAAGTCGGTGAGGTCGGCGTCGCCGTCGTACCAGGCCATCTCGCCGCGGTACTCGGTCATGCCGCGTTCTTGGCCGTAGTACACCATCGGGGCGCCCGGGAGAGTGAACGTCGCGGCGGCGGCCGCCCGGAGCGCGTCGAGGCCGCACTCGGTCCGGTAGCGCTCTTCGTCGTGGTTCTCGACGTAGCGCATCTGGACCGCAGAGCGCGGGAACCCCTGCACTGCGGTGGCGTCGAGGGCGTCGTGGATCGAGTCGGCGTCCGCGGCGCCAGTGCCGATCCGACGGAGCGTCTCGTACAGCGTCGTGTCGTAGTGCATGTCGAACTCCGCCTCGTGCATGAACGGGTCGCGCGGGATGGTCTCGTCGAGCAGGAGGAACTCGGGGTCACGGCGGCGGAGGCGCTCGGCGGCCTCCTTCCAGAAGCCGTGCGGGACGCCCCACGCCACGTCACAGCGGAAGCCGTCGACCACGGCGGCCCACTCGTCGATCACTGACAGCATCCACGCGCGGACCGTCGGCGAGTCGTAGTTCAGGTCGGGGATGCGCTCCCAGTTGAAGCGGAACTCGGGCGTGCCCTCGCCGGCCCAGTCCACGGTCGAGGGTTCTCCTCGGCGGGACGACGGGGGTACTGCTCGTCGAAGGCGTCGACGCCGGCGGCGTGCTGTTGGAACGCCGGATGGTCGCGGGAGGTGTGGTTGATCACCAGGTCGAACACGACGCGGATGTCGCGCTCGTGGCAGGCGTCGACGAGCGACTCGAACTCCGCGCGGGTACCGAGGTCCGTCGCCGTGTCGAAGAAGTCCGTGGTGTGGTAGCCGTGCGTGGTCGGACTCTGGAGGACGGGGGTGAGCCACAGCACGTCGACGCCGAGCGACTCAACGTACGGGAGTCGGCGCTCGATCTCTCGGAACGTCGTGTCGGGCGTCTCGCCCGCGAACGAGCGCACGAACACCTCGTAGATGGTCGGCGACTCGGCCCACGCCGGCGGGTCGTTCGGGCGGAATATCGAGACCGGTGCGTCGCCGTCGGTGGCTGCGCCCGCGTCGGGTTCGTCCGTGGCCACACCGCGGTCGCCGACCGCGATTTCGACCGTGTCCAGCACGCCGTAGCGGTCCGCGACGGGGACGGCGTGGACGCGCGCGACGCCCGCCTCCGGGAGCGACTCGCGAGGCACCGTGAGCGTCTCGCCGTCGACGTGGACCGTCTCTGTCGAGAGGTCGTCGCGACCGTCGAACAGCCATTCCACCTCGGGGTCGGCGCCCGCGGGCGTCGTCTCGGGGTCGGGGCCGGCGGGGGCCGCCTCGGCGTGCGCCGTGACCACGACGCCCTCGTCGGTCGCGGTCGCGTCGAGGTGGAGGCGCGGGCGACCCGGCCCCGAAACCGTCTCTTCGCCGCCGACGCCGTTCCCGAGGGAGTCGTCGAAGGCGAACGAGTACACGTGGCTCCCCGGCGGGAGGTGGGTGCGATGGGAGAGGCGGTCGTCGGCGTCGGTGGGACGCTCCGCGGCGACGCTCCAGTCGTTGAACGTCCCGGCGACCGACACGCGGTCTGCCGCGACCGACTCCGTCGGGGCGTCGAAGTCCTCCTTGTCGACGTGCAGGGTCGTCTCCGTCCGTTCGTCGGGGTACGCGCGGACGGTCTGCTCGTGGACGCCGTCGGGCGCCGAGAGTTCGACGCGGTAGGTGCCGGGCACGTCCGGCGCGAGGTGGACGACCGTGCCCTCGCCGAGTGTGGCACCGCTCCCGTCGGGTGCCGAGACGACGGTCCACTCGAACTCGTCGTGGCCGTCCGCGTCGGTCCGGGCGCCGTCAGGGCCGACCTCGACGACCGCGTCGAGGTTCCGCGGGGCCAACTCGACCGTCTCGCCGACGCTGGTGGCGCGTGGCGGGCCCGGGTGGTGCGTGGGGTCGTGGGGGCTGCCGTCGGCGCGTCGCCGTCGCGCGTGCCGACGTCCGCGGGCGGACTGCTCATGCCCGACTCCGCGGGTCGCTCGACGCTTGAGCGTTCCGGAACCGTCTGAATCTGTGAAATATGATTACAACAAGAATTATCCCTCGTGCCCCACCCCTACCGAACATGAGACTGCGTGACGCACTCGACGACCACAAGCGCAACCGGGACCACCCCACCCGGTTCCCCGGCGAGCGACGGACGACCGCCGGACTCTTCTCCGGGGCCGCGGGGCGACTCGTCCACGTCGCTCCGGACGGGACGGTGCGAGACTACGGCTACCCGCTCTCTGGCCTCTCCGGCGTCGCTGACTCGCGGGTCGCGCTGCGCCTCGACGACCCGCCGGCGGAACTTGACTGGGACGCCGAGGGGGTTCGACCCGCCGCCGACGACGCCGCCGTGGTCAGCTTCGAGGCTGGCGAGCAGTCGTACCACGGGGCGACGGCGCTCGTCGAGACCACCTTCGAGACGCCCGTCGGCGGCGTCACCCGGTTCGACCTGACCGTCGACACCGACGCCGGCGCCGCTCACGTGACGCGTGTTGCATTCGACGACCCCTCGCGGGCGAGCGAGGCGGGGGCCGCCCTCCTCGTCGGCTGTACGTTCGCACCGGAGGGGCGCGACGCCCGCGTCGGCCAACTCCACCACGACGACGCCGTCGAAGTGTTCCACGACCGCGAGCGCGACTTCCTCGCCGGCGACGCCGGCCTTGACGTGCTCGGCGGGGGCCTCCCGGCGGCACCGGAGGCGGTGTTGTCCCCGGAGCCACACGAGGCCGACGCGACCTCGCTGGGCGACCGCCGCGAAGAGGACCACCTCGGTGGCGACGTGGTCGCTGCGGTGCCGGCCGTCGACGGCGTGGCGACCGCCGCGACCCTGCTGTCCGAGCGCGAGGACGCCGACCGGGAGGCGTCGCTGGCCGCACTCGACGACCTGTTCGCCGTGGTCGACACCGCCGACTCGCTCGTCGACCTCGCCCAGTCGACCGACGCCGCCGTGTCGCTCCCCGACGGCGTCGCCCGCGCGGCCGCCGCCGTCGACGACCTGCGGGTGTTGTCGTTGCTGTCGGCGCCGACGGGGATGCGGATCGCCGGGCCGGACTTCGACCCCCACTACGTCCACTCCGGCGGCTACGGCTACACGTGGTTCCGCGACGACGCAGAGGTGTCCGGCTTCCTGCTCGGTGCCGACGGGCGCTTCGACCTCGGGATCGAGGAGTGGCACCGGCGCAGTGCCCGCGCGTACCTCGACACACAACTCCCGGACGGGACGTGGCCCCACCGCGTGTGGCCCCGCAACGGCGCGCTCGCGCCGGGGTGGGCGAACGCCCGGATGGAGGCGCTCGAAGACGTGGAGTACCAAGCCGACCAGACCGCCAGCGTCGCGGCGTTCCTCGCGCGGTTCCTCGCCGGCCTCGACGACGACGACCCGATGGTCGACGAGGTGACGGCGGCGCTCGACGACGCGCTCGACGGGATGGTCGACTCGCTCGCCGACGACGGGCGACCGGTCGCCTGTCAGAACGCGTGGGAGGACGGCGTCGGGCGCTTCGCCCACACCGCCGCGCGGTTCCTCGACGCGTTCTCCGCGATCGCCGCGCTCGGGCCCGAGCGGTTCGAGCGCGCCGTCGAGGCGACCGACCGGGCCGCGCTCCTCTACGACGCGCTCGACGACCTCTGGGTCGCCGACCGCGGCGTGTTCGCCGTGAGCGAACTCGGCGACGGCTCGCTCGACGCGCGCCTCGACTCGGCGACGTTCGCGCTGGCGGACGCCCACCGGGCGTACGCCGCGATCGGCGAGATCGACGAGACGCGCCGAAATCGGCTCGTCGAACACCTCGACGCCACGATCGACGGCCTGTACCACGACCCCGCAGACAGCGACGTCGAGGGGCTGGTCCGCTACGAGGGCGACGCGTGGCGCCAGCGCGGCCAGGGTCACGAGAAGATCTGGACCGTGTCGACGGCGTGGGGGCGAACGCCGCCGGCGAACTGGCGGCCCTGTTGGCCGACGAGGACGACGCGCGCGCCGACGAGTTCGCCGCCCGGGCAAGCGACCTGCTCGACCTAGTAGGCCCCGAGGGCCCGTTGACGGTGGCCGGCGGCTACCAGCCGGAGCAGTTCTTCGACGACGGCACCGCCGACAGCGCGACGCCGCTGGGGTGGCCCCACGCCATCCGGCTGGCGACGACGGCGCTGCTCGACGACCACGACGCACTCGCCAGCGAGCAGACCGAACGGCTACGCGCCGACGACTGAGCCTGGCTTTCCGCGGCCCTTCCGTGCCGCTGAGTCGGCCCGGTTTCTCTCCACCGCCGCTGGATCACGCAGAGGGGGTCGTCCGCGATGCTCCTGTTCGTGACGGGCGTCGTCGGGTACCTGCTCGAGAGCGACAGAGAGCGGGGATCTGGGCCCCGTGCAGAGAACACGGGGAGTTGGGCGGCGTGCGGAGGCGCCGGCGCAGACGAGGAGCATCGGCGTCGCAGACCAGTCTCAGTCGGCGGTCGTCGGCTCGACCGCGTCGGTGGCGTCGCCGCCGTCCGCGCCGGCGTCGTCGCGCGTCAGTGACGCGCCTGAGAGCGGGTCGAACAGGTGCAGGTCCGACTCGTCGAAAGCGATCCGGACGGTCTCACCGAGGTCTGGTGCAACGTCACTGGGGACGCGCGCGATGAACTCGGGGCCGATGTCGAGGTAGAGGTAGTTGTCGGAGCCGATGGGTTCGAGCACCTCGACGGCCGTCTCGACGCCCGTCTCACCGTCGCGGGCGATCCGGACGTCCTCGGGGCGGACACCCACGCGAACCTCGTCGACGCCCGCAAGGGCGTTCGCGGTGTCGGAAGTCAGTTCGTACGTGAAACGGCCGTCGGCACCCGTTAGCGTGACGCCGGTACCGGTGTCCTCGACCGCGGCGTCGAGTACGTTCATCGACGGCGAGCCGACGAAGCCGCCGACGAACTCGTTTGCGGGGTCGTCGTACACGTCGGTCGGGCGGCCTGCCTGCTGGAGCTCGCCGTCGTCGAGGATGACGATGCGGTCGCCCATCGTCATCGCCTCCTCCTGGTCGTGGGTGACGTAGATAGCGGTGATCCCCAGTTCCTTCTGGAGCCGTTGGATCTCGGTGCGCATCGTCGTCCGGAGCTTCGCGTCGAGGTTCGACAGCGGTTCGTCGAACAGGAACACGTCCGGTTCACGGACGATGGCGCGCCCGAGCGCGACGCGCTGTTTCTGCCCGCCCGACAGCTCGTTGGGGCGGTCGTCGAGTAGGTCGCCGATGCCCATCATCTCTGCCGTCTCGCGGACGCGTTCGGTGCGCTCGTCCTTCGTGAGGTCCGTGCTCATGCGCAGGCCGAACGCCATGTTCTGTTCGACCGTCTTGTGCGGGTACAGCGCGTAGTTCTGGAACACCATCGCGACGTTCCGCTTGCGCGCGTGGACGTTCGTCACGTCCTCGCCGTTGATCCGGATACTCCCCGACGTTGGCGTCTCCAGCCCGGCCAGCATCCGCAGGGTCGTCGACTTCCCACATCCCGAGGGGCCGACGACGGTGATGAACTCCCCGTCCGCCACGTCGAGCGACACGTCGTCGACGGCGACGAGGTTGCCGTTGTCGAACTCCTTCCTGAGATTGTCGAGCGTGACGGTTCCCATTGCTCCCACGGGTGGACCCATTCCGTATAGTTCTTCCCCTCGATCCGGAATCTGTGAAGCGTTCGTTCATCATTACTTCTGAACGTATCGAGTACGACGAGATTACTGCACCGCCATCTGTCCGGGAATGTGGCGAATTCGTGGGGTAGTACCGCCCGTTCGTCCGACTCACCACCCAGATGAACGTTCATGGAGGATCCGAATGCTTAAGGGATGAACTACTAATTCATCCGGTATTCACCATGACAATGGATCGCAGAACACTGCTCCGGAACCTGGGTGTGGCGGGAACGATCGGCGCGACGGCTGGCTGTGTCGGCGTGCAAGAACAGTCGACAGAGACCCAGTCGGGCGGTAACAGCGGATCGAGCGGTTCGGACGGTTCCGATGGGAGCGACGACGAGTCCACGGCCACGAGCACTGGGCCCGCCGGCGAGGCGGAGGTGTGGTACACGCTCGCCAAGGCCGAGCGGCCGGGTCGTGAGAGCGTCATCGAGACGTTCAACAGCGAGTCGCGCCACACCATCACGGGCTCGAACATCTCGGACATGGTCAAGAAGACGACCAGCGCCATCCCCGTCGGCGAGGGCCCCGAGTCGTTCGAGTGGGCCCACGACAAGGTGGGCGGCTACTACCAGCAGGGCTTCCTCACCGACATGAGCGACCAGGTCGACGTCGACCTCGGCCAGTTCACGTCGGCGGCCGCCGAGGCCGTCCAGTACAAGGGGAACGTCGTCGGCCTCCCGCGCTCTGCGGAGACGGTCGGCCTCGTGTACAACACCGACATCGTCGACGAGGCGCCCGAGACGGTCTCGGAGATGGTGTCGGTCATGGAGGAGTTCCACGACCCGGACAACGGGAAGTACGGGATGGGCTACCCCGTGAACGCCTACTTCGTCAGCGCGTGGCTGCAGGCGTTCGGCGGCCACTACCTCGACATCAGCGCCGACGAGCCGCTCGGCGTCAACTCCGACGAGACGGTCCAAGGGCTCCAGTTCCTGCTCGACAACTTCAAGCCGTACATGCCGAAGGACCCGTCGTACGGGCCCCAGGCCGCCGCGTTCGCCGACGGCAACGCCGCGTTCGCGATCAACGGCCCGTGGTACCTCGCGACGCTCAACGAGAAGGGCGTCAACTACGAGGTCGCCCCGCTCCCGTCGGTCGAGGGCGGCAGCCCGACGCCGTACACGGGGATCAAAGTGTGGTACTTCGCGAAGAAGATGCGCGAGGACGACGCCGCGACGGTCGCGGCGAAGGACTTCGCCGAGTGGTTCGTCACGAACGAGGACCACCTCCTCACGCTCGCACAGGAGCAGGGCCACATCCCTGTCCTGTCGAGTCTCGTGGGCAGCGACGAGTTGCCCGACACGGTCGCCGCGTTCTCGCAGGCCGTCGAGCAGGGGACGCCGATGCCGTCGGACCCGAAGATGGCCGCCGTCTGGCCGGCTATCGAGACCGCCATCCTCGAGTCGTTCAACGGCAACACCGACCCCCAGGCGGCGCTCGACACGGCCGCCGAGGAGATCCGTAGCAACTGGGAGTAACTCCACACATGAGTACCGAATCACGAGTCGCGCGCCGGGTCGAGGCGATCCCGTTCCTCGACGAGCGAGACACGTCGCTGCTGTTCGTGCTGCCGGGGCTGTTCGTCTTCTCGGCGTTCATGCTGTTCCCGGTGCTGTACATCGTCGGCATCTCGTTCACGAACGCGGCGCCGGGGAACCTGTTCGCCGGCGAGGGCGCGATGTCGATTCTTACGTTCGGCGAGGCGGCGTTCGTCGGCGTCGAGAACTACGTCGAGGTGCTGAGCGACGCGCGCTTCTGGAACTCCTTCGGCGTGACGTGGCTATTTGTCGCCACGAGCGTGGCGCTGAAGTTGTTGCTCAGCATCGGACTCGCGCTGGTCGTGACGAACGACCGCGTGCGCGGCAAGCGCCTCATGCGCTCGCTGATCATCCTGCCGATGGGGCTGCCAGCCATCTTCACCATCACCGTCTGGCGGGGCATCTTCAGCTCCGCGCAGTTCGGGCTGGTGAATCAACTGCTCACCGCCGTCGGGCTCGAGACGGTCTCGTGGCTGAGCCAACGCTGGCCAGCCTTCTTCGCGTACAACGTCACGGAGGCGTGGCTGGCGTACCCGTTCATGGTGATCATCACCGTGAGCGCCCTGCAGGACGTGCCCGACGAACTGCACGAGGCGGCGATGGTGGACGGCGCGAGCTTCCTCTCGCGGTTCCTCCACGTCACGCTGCCGTCGATTAAGAAGCCGGTGCTCTTCGCCACCATCCTCACGTCGGCGGCGTCGTTCCAGCAGTTCCTCATCCCGTACGTGTTCAACGCCGGTGGCCCGGCGCGTGCCAACGAGCTGATCGTCGTGTACGGCTACCAAGAGGCGTTCTCGTTCAACAACTACGGGAAGGGTGCCGCGATCAGCCTGATCGCCGTCGCCTTCATCGGCGCGTTCATGTGGCTGAACGTCAAGCGCGGCAAACTCGCCGACGGGGTGAACGAGGCGTGATGCTCGACGGCATCGCTCGGAAGGTCTCCGAGGACGTGTACAACGTCGTCACCACGCCCATCGACGCCGCGCGCGACGCGCGCTACACGCTCGGTGCGATCCGGCGCGGCGAGGTGTCGCCGGTCGAACCGCTGAAGACGCTCGGCGCCACGCTCGGCGCAATCGTCGTCATCTCGCTGCTGCTGTTCCCCATCTACTGGATCCTGATGGCGGCGCTGTCGGGGAGCGGTGGCTCCATCTACACCTCGAACGGGCTGCGACTGCTCCCGACCGAGCCGTCGTTGGTGCCGTTCCTGTGGGTGATCGGCGACATCTCGCTGCCGCCGCTGGAGTTCGTGGTGAACGTGCCGCTCACCGACCTGGCGCTCGTGTTCGGCACGCCCGGCCTGCTGTTCTTCGACGTGAGTCGCGTGCAGCCGGGCGTCGTCGGCCGCGTCGTCGTCGCCGGCGTCGAGATGTTCCCGGGCTTCGCGGTCGGTCCCGTGGAGAACCCGTCGAACTTCAAGTCGTTCTTCGGCAACAGCATGATCGTGGCGTTCGTGACGATGGCGCTGTCGATGGCGCTCATCGTGCCCGGCGCGTACGCGCTGTCGCGCCGGAAGTTCATCCTCCGGCGAAACATCCTGTTCGTGTACGTGTTGATGACACAGGTCGGCGGCGGCCTCGGCATCGCGCTGCTCATCGGCCTGTACGCCATCTACGCGCAGTTCGACCTCACCAACAACCGGGTCGCGCTGTCGGTGTACTACGCCGCGACGGCGGTGCCGTTCAACACGTGGCTGCTCAAGACGTACATGGACGGCATCCCGACCTCTTACGAGGAGGCGGCTGTCGTCGACGGCGCGCCCGCGTGGCGCGTCGTCTGGGAGGTCATCCTCCCGCTGTCGGCCGCCGGCCTCGCGACGGTGTTCGTGTTCACCTTCCTCACCGGATGGACCGAGTTCGTCGTGGCCCAGACGCTGCTGGGCACCGAGAACTACACGCTGCCCGTGGGGCTGTACTCGCTCATCGACGAGTACACCATCCCGTGGGCGCGCTTCTCGGCGTTCGCGCTCACGTTCGCGACGCCGATCATGCTCGTGTACCTGTTCGCACAACGGTACATCGAGGGCGGCCTCTCGTTCAGCGGGATGGAAGGGTAGGCATCGGGCTCGAGCCCGACGCGACCACCTTCGGTACACGGCTTCGCCAACACCGCCAGAATGTGTGATGTACGGGTACACCCACCGTTTCAGTTAAGAACCCCGCCACGACACTCCCACGAATGTCCATCGACCGCGCGGGGATCGACCACCGACCGACGACCAGCGATTCCCACGCGGTCGACACCGAGACCGTCGAGGTCCGTCTCCGCAGTGCACGTGGGAACCTCGACGAGTGTGCACTCCTCCACGGCGACAAGTTCGACTGGGCCGCGAGCGCGCAGACGACGGCGATGGAGCAGGTCCACCGCGACGCCGAGTACGACTACTGGCGCTTGCGGGTGACGCCGCCGCACCGTCGGCTCGTGTACGCGTTCCGGCTTCGAGCGGGCGACGACGACCTGTGGCTCACTGAGTGGGGATTCGAGGACGCCGCCGACGTGGCGTATCCGACCGGCGGCGCCGAGCGGCCGCTCCACTACTTCGAGCACCCGTATCTCAACGCGAACGACGTGATCGACCCGCCCGAGTGGGTCGAGGAAGCAGTCTTCTACCAGATCTTCCCAGATCGGTTCGAGAACGGCGACCCCGACCGGACGCCCGACGACGCAGCCGAGTGGGGCGAGCAGCCGACGACCACCAACGTGTTCGGAGGCGATCTGCAAGGGGTGATCGACCGCCTCGACTACCTCGGCGAGTTGGGGATCACGGCGTTGTACCTCACACCGGTGTTCGCCTCGGAGTCGAACCACAAGTACAACGTCGCCGACTACGGTCGCGTCGACCCCGCGTTCGGCGACACGGCGACGCTCTCGCGACTGGTCGACCGAGCCCACGAGCGAGGGATTCGGGTGATCCTGGACGCCGTGTTCAACCACTGCGGTCGCCAGTTCGCGCCGTTTCAGGACGTGGTCGAACACGGCGCCGACTCCCCGTACGCCGACTGGTTCCACGTCCACGAGTTCCCGATCCGGTTCGAGCCGCGACCGACGTTCGAGGCGTGGGGGTTCGAACCCCACATGCCGAAGCTGAACACCGAACACCCCCAAGTGCGCGCGTATCTGATCGACGTGGCCGTGGAGTGGATGGAGGAGACTGGCGTCGACGGCTGGCGCCTCGACGTGGCCGACGAGGTGGATCACGAGTTCTGGCGGGCGTTCCGCCAAGCGGTGAAAGCGGAGAATCCCGATGCCTACGTGCTCGGCGAGGTGTGGCACGACGCGCGTCCGTGGCTCCGGGGCGACCAGTTCGACGCCACCATGAACTATCCGTTCACGTACGCCGTCGACGGCTTCTTCACCGAGGCGTCTATCGACGGCCGCGCGTTCGCCGACCGCGTCGGGCGGTTCCTGTTCCGCTACCCCGACGCTACGAATCGAGTGCTGTTCAACCTCCTCGGCAGCCACGACACCGCTCGACTGCGGACCCGGTGTGGCGACGACGTCGACCGCGTCCGGGTGGCGATGCTCGCGCTGTTCACCGCCGTCGGCGTCCCCTGCGTCTACTACGGCGACGAGGTCGGGATGCGCGGCGGTGACGACCCCGACTGTCGGCGGACGATGGTGTGGGACCCCACCGAACGCGACGAGGCGCTCCGCGCGTACGTCCGCGAGTTGATCGCCGTTCGGCGCGAGCGCTCGGCCCTGACGAGAGGCGACCTGCGATTCGTGCACGACCAGTGTGGCGGGGATCTGGTCGTTTATCGGCGAACGACGGCCGGGAGCCGAGACGGTCTGACCGTCGTGATCAACCGCGGCGACGAGGCCGCGACGGTGGAACTGGACGACGACTGGTCGGCCGCGTCGGTGCCGTCGGTCGTGGTCGCGAGTCGCGACGACGCCGTGCGGGAGGTCGACTCGACGCGAGTCACGGTCGCGGGCGTGTCTGGCGTCGTGCTGGAGCCGTGAGTGACCGCTACTCAGACGTCTCGTCGACAGCCTGCTGAAACCCCAACCAGTTCACGACCGACCCGGCGGCGTCGGTGACGGGGACGAGCGACACCCGATTGCGGAACGGGGTGCCGTCGGCGCGGTAGTTGGTCAGTTCGGTCGTCACACGACTCCACGTCGACAGTGCCTCCCGCAGGTCCGCGACCGGTTCCGGGTCGGTGTCGGGGCCCTGGAGGAGGCGCAGGTTCTCCCCGCGCAGATCCGCGAGCGCGTAGCCCGTCAGCTCCCGGAACGTCCGATTCGCGTAGACGACGGGGTTGTCCGCGTACGCTGGCCCGGTGAGCGTGATGCCCAGCGAGGCGTCGTCGAGGACGCGGATCCGCCGGACGTACGCACCCTCGTGTGTCGCGAGCGACCCTGACTCCCCCGGTGGGTCAGGTGGTGGGTCGTCAGACGCTAGTCGCCGGAGCCGCTCAGCGTCGTACTCGTCACTGGCGAGTGTCTCCGGCACGCGCTCGCGGAAGCGCTCGTCGTCGAGGCGGAGCAGGTCGGCGAGCGTGTCACGGTCGGCCATGTCGGAGCCCATGTGGTCGGTGGCCGGCGTTGGGTTGGCGTACGCAAACCGCTGTCGTCCGTGGCGACATCGACTGTCGTCCGTGGCGACATCGCGGGCGTGCTCCGACACGACGCCGGGGTGCGTTTTTCTCCCGGGGGCGCCAACGACCGAGCGATGGCACCCACGACGGCTGCCGAGTCGGTCGTCCTCCTGACCGGTGGCACCAGCGGGATCGGTCGCGCTGCGGTGCGACGCCTCGCGGCGACCGGTGCGACCGTCGTCACCGTCGGTCGCGACCGCGAGCGCGGCCGGGCGGTCGCAGCGGACGTGACCGCCGAGACGCCCGGTCGCGTAGAGTTCCGACGGGTCGATCTGGCGGACCAGAGCGCAGTTCGCAACCTCGCGAGTGCGGTCGACGACGAGTACGACCGCCTCGACGCGCTCGTCCACAACGCCGGCCTCTCCTCGAAGGAGCGGCGCGAGACCGCCGACGGTGTGGAACTGACGTTGGCGGTGAACCACCTCGCTCCGTACCTCCTCACGCACGACCTCGTCGACCTGCTGGGAGCCACGCGCGGTGCGCGAGTCGTCGTCACCGCCTCCAGCGTCCACCGCAGAGGGAAGATCGACTTGGACGACTCGGAGGATCTGGACGCGCTCAACTCTCGGTCGGGGTACGACGCTCTCGACGCGTACGCGCGGTCGAAACTCGCGAACGTCGCGTTCACGCTGGAGTTGGCCGAGCGGTTGCGGGCGAGCGCGCGGACCGAGGGCGTCGTCGCGAACTGCGTCCACCCGGGATTCATCCCGACGACTGGCCTCTACCGGGACGTGTCGTGGCGGGCGAAACTGTTGACGCGCCTCGCCGGTGCGGTCCCCGGCGTCGGCACGGACGTCGAGGAGGGTGCGAGACGGCTGGTCGCGGTGACGACCGACGACGCGTACGCCGACCGGACGGGACTGTACGTCGGCGGCGACGGTCCGGAGCAACCGAGTGCCGCCGCTCGCGACGCCGCGCTCCGCGAGCGACTGTGGCGCCTCAGCGCGGCGTTGGTCGGCGTCGACCCCGACTGGCCGTGAGCGCGTCCCGCTCGACCGCGGCCTCCGGGGGTCGGGAGGCGCGTCGCAGTTACTCGTACTGCTGGCGTTCGACCCGTTCCAGGACCTCCGCGAACGCGACGTTCTGCTTCACGCTCGTCACGCGGATCGTGACGCGCTCGCCCTTCTCGGTGTCGGGGACGATGATCACGTAGCCGCGGTCGACCCGCGCGATTCCGTCGCCCTGGTCGCCGATCCCCTCAATGTCCACCGTCACCTCGTCGCCGCGGTCGACCGGGGGTTCGGGGCCGTCCGTGGTCGCGTTTGAGCCGTTCGACCCAATTGACGGAGCCTCGTCGTCGCCGGACGGTGCCGCGTCCGTCGAGTCGTCGGACGTGCTCGTTGGGGCGTCGCTCGACTCCGAACGTGTGCTACCAGACGCCACGTTCTCGGTGGGCGCCGACGACGCCGGCGTCGACTCCCGTTCCAACAGCGCGACACGGTACACCGCCCCTTCGCGCAGCGTCCCGAGATCCACTTCGCGCTTCGGTACTTCCACCACGTACGAGCCGTCACGTTCCTCTACGTCCGCGCTGAATACACACCGTAGATCCTCTGATATCTCCATTCGTCTTCCGTTCTCACCACAGTAATGTTAACCTACGCGTGTTCGGGGCCGTGTATCAGCCCAACTCTAGACGGTCCGGTGCACGAACCGGCGCGCCCGTGGATACACTGACGTGCTCGACGACGACCCACCGTGTCGACCGGCGAGGAGCAAGAGCCGACGGTGATTCTGTCGATAACCCACATTCGAATCGTGGGATATCGACGCGACGGTGGCCTGTCTATCGCTATCTCCCAATCTACACGTCACTCACCCACACCACCGTGTCCGCAGTAACTGGACTACACTCGATACAGCGCCGAATTACAGCGGACACAGTGGTGTTTGTCGAGACACCTCGTTGGAAGACGGCGCCGGAGGACACGACCCGTCGAGTCGACACCGTTGTGTCCGCTGTTCTCGCCGAACGTCTCGCCCCGACGCCGCCACGTCAACCACGGCCAAGTGTGGGTGACGACCGACAGCGTGTCGATGGAACGACAGACGCGGCGGGGTTGGTGATCGGACCGGTGAGCCCGTCGACTGGCACGCCCGAGGCACCAGATCATCTCAGAGTCGCGCGAGCGACCGCGCGGGACAGGAACGGGGTGTCCCTCGGCGGGAGACACACCACTGTGTCCGCAGTTCTACCTCGCCTGTGCCCGCAGAACTACGGACACGGTGGTGTCGGTGGGAGAGAAACACTGGGGGGTAGTAGGCGATACAACGCGAGAGGCATCGAATCGGAGGAACTCGACCGGGACGGTCCAGTCGACGGTGACTCGAACCCTCTCCCCCCACTGTGTCCGCTGTTCCCGTCCGAGAGAGACACGGGGTGGTCGAGTCGACTTCCATTTCACACCACACTACCATGGTTTAATCAGCAAATAGTTGCGGTACGGACTAGCTCAAACGCAGTGGTGATAAAGCTACTGCCGATCTCAGTCGTCGTTCGGTACTGCGGGGGGAAGGGGGTCCCTTCTCACCGAGAACAGCGGACAAAGTGGAGGGGGTGTGTTGCGACCGTTGTTTAAGTAAGTGGAGAACTGCGGAAACAGCGGACACTCCGGACACGGTGGTTTTATGCTGTCCCCGACACAGGTCCACGTGACTACAATGGGGATGTTCGAGCGGGACACCGACATCTACCGCGACCGCGACGCCCTCCGGGAGGACTACCAGCCCGAGCAGCTCGTCGGCCGCGACGAGGAACTGGACACGTATCGGGCCGCGCTCCAGCCGGTGATTAACGGCGAGCAGCCGAACAACGTCTTCCTGTACGGGAAGACGGGGGTGGGGAAGACCGCGGCAACGAGGTACCTCCTCGAACACCTCCAAGAGGACGCCGCACAGTACGACGACATCGAACTCACCGTCACCGCGCTCAACTGCGACGGCCTCACCTCGTCGTACCAGGTGGCGACACGCCTCGTCAACGAGTATCGCGACGACACCGAACAGATCTCGACGACGGGCTACCCACGTGCGAGCGTCTACGAGATGCTCTGGGACGAACTCGACGACTGCGGCGGCACGATCCTCATCGTCCTCGACGAGGTCGACCACGTTGAGGACGACTCCATCCTCTATCAACTCCCCCGCGCCCGCGCGAACGGGAATCTCTCGACGGCGAAGATCGGGATCGTCGGCATCTCCAACGACTTCTCGTTTCGCGACGACCTCTCGCCGAAGGTCCGCTCGTCGCTGTGTGAACAGGAGATCCACTTCCCCGCCTACGACGCGACCGACCTCCAGAAGATCCTCGAACAGCGCGTGGAGGTCGCCTTCCACGACGGTGTCCTCGACCCGGGCGTCATCCCACTGTGTGCCGCCTACGGCGCCAAGGACGCGGGTGACGCCCGCCAGTCGATCGACCTGCTGATGAAGGCGGGCGACCTCGCCCGCGACGACGACACCGAACACGTCGCCGAAGAGCACGTCGAACGCGGTCGCCGCGCGCTCGAGCGGGGCCGTATCAAAGAGGGGATCACCGGGCTCACCCAACACGGCCACCTCGTATTGTACGCGCTCCTCACGCTCGATCTGGAGAACGAGGCACCCGTCCGATCGCGCGACGTCCGCCCCCGCTACACGCGATTCGCGGAGATGGCCGACCGCGACCCGCTCGTCCCTCGCCGGATGCGCGACCACCTCTCGGAGTTGGCGATGCTGGGGATCATCTCGGTGACCGAGCGCAACGAGGGTCGCCGCGGCGGGACCTACCGCGAGTACGCCCTCGACATGGACGTCGATCTCCTCCTCGACGCTATGTCCGACACCGTCCAAGACGTCGGCGTCCACCAGTCGGTACAGGAATTCCTCATCGACGACGCTGGGGGAGACATGACGGACGCACGTGTGACCGACTACGTCTCCGACCCGTGATCGGTCGGGTTCCGACAGCTGACCACTCAGCCTCTGGGTGACACGAGTCCCGTCACGGCGTCGATCCCACACCCGGTCCTCCATTCTTGGTGCACCACACTCGGTCCTCCACTCTTGGTGCACCACACTCAGTCTCCCCCACACGGTCGACAACCGCACGGCTACCGTTCGAATCTCCGATTTACTCCGGACACGGTGGTGTCGGAACGGGGGAGCTACGGCGGACGAGCCCCGAGATAACTGCGGACATGGAGGTGTCAGAATCTGCGGCTGACACCGGTGGAACGCGAGCGGAACGAGCGGATATCGGCGTGTCTGTGCCCTCATCCGACGCCTTCGACGCCGACACAGCTGCCGACCCGGGACCGGATCGACCGCCGACACACACCGGCGTGTCCGCTGTTCGCTCGGTGTCTCGAGTGAACAACAGCGGACACGGTGGGGGAGGATGGCGGGCGTCACCCTCCCGTCACCGAGGAGTCACCCTCGGTCCGCTCGCACAGACCACCCTGGAACCGCGTCCAGCGGACCACGCTGCACCACATCGCATCGCACGGACCACACCACGCCGCACCACACCACGCCGCATCGCACGGACCGCGTACGGTCTCAGTCGGAGGTGACGCGGATCTCTTCGAAGCGGTCGTTCGCCGCCTTCGGCAGCGATATCATGCAGACGCCGTCGCTCAGTTCGGCCTCTGCACCGCCGGCTCTGACGACGGTGGGGAGCGTGACGACCCGCTCGACCGACTGCGGCCGCTCGGTCAACAGCACCGTGTCGGTGTCTTCGATCTCACCTTCGCGGGTCGCGTCGACGACGAGCGTCTGCCCGTCGACCCGGACCCGGACGTCGTCCGCCTCGAACCCGGGGAGATCGACGTAGGCGATGATCTCCTCGTCGGTGTCGACGACGTCGATGCTCGGTACGCCCACGGGGAGTTGCGTCTCACCTGTGGCCCCCTGTCCGGCCGTTGCTGCTGGCGACTGCTCGGGGGCCCACTCGCCGACCTGTGCCGGGTCGACGCCGCGACCGGTGTCCGACTCCTCTTGGTTGAACGGGAAGCTCGACATCAGTTCGAGGGGGACGAGCTCGGTAGCTGCTGGCTCTGTGCCCCCATCTGTGTGGCGTCGGGGGTCTGCAGGACGCCGTTCTGGAGCGAGGCGATCGTCTGCTGGATCGTGGCGGTGACCTCCTGCAGCGCCGCGTCGTCGGGCTGCTGTTGGAGCTGTTGGAGCCCCTGCTGGAGCGCCGCCGCCACGGGCTGGCGGAGCGACTCCGCGAACGGCGACTGCCGGAGGATCAACTTCCGCTCGGTCTCGGCTATCTCGTCGAGCTCCTCCGTGACGCGGGCCACGAACGGCTGGCCGTTCTCCAGCGCGTACACGTTCGCCTGATCGAGGGTTCGTTCGAGGTCCTGCAGCGCCGTCGCGACCTGCTGGCCGTCAGGCTGCGGTGACTGCTGCTGCATCTCGACCTGCGGCGCCAACAACTGCCCCGACCCCTGCGGCTGGGGTGACTGCTGCGGGCCGCTCGCGGGCGACGGCGACGGCTGGACGGCCGAGAAGCTCGGCTGACTCACTGGCGACATCTCGGGCTGGCGAAGCGACGTGAACGTCGACTGCTGGGTCGGTTGCTCGGGAACCTGCTGCACCTGCTGACTCGGCTGCTGGGGGATCTGCTGACTCGGCTGCTGGGGGATCTGCTGTGCCTCCTGCTGCGGGGCCTGCTGACCCACCTGCTGCGGGGCCTGCTGACCCACCTGCTGCGGGATCTGTTGACCCACCTGCTGCGGGATCTGCTGACCCTGCTGTTGGGGAACCTGCTGCGGCTGCTGTGTGGCCGTGTTCTCCTGCGGCGGAATCGGCACCGGGATGTTCGTCCCAGCGAACTGCTGCGCGGGCTGCTGCGGGATGTACTGTGCCTCTTGCTGCGGGATCTGCTGACCCACCTGCTGCGGGATCTGTTGCGTGGACGCCTGCGGGATCTGCTGTTGGGTCTGCGGGATCTGCTGTTGGGTCTGCGGGATCTGCTGGGGCGCCTGCTGGGGGTACTGCTGTGGGATCTGCTGACTCATCTGCGGCGCCGGCACTGTGCTATACTGCCCGAACTGCTGCTGTGGCATCTGGCTCATAGTCGGTTGTGCCCCCTCGCGCCGGCCCGGTGTCCGACGACGACCGAACCTGGCCCGAGCGGAGCGTGAGGTGCATGTGCCGACTTCCGTTTTGTTATAGACCGCTCGGCGAAATCGGTCGCGAGCTTACCCGATCGAAACCCGCTCGTAGTGAGACGCTCTGGCGTGGATACTGTAGACCGTACGTGGCGACTACGTTGAGTAAGGTGGGGGTGTTGTTCGACCGGCGACACGAGCGTGTGTGTGATCCACACGGACTCGGTGGTGGGCCAGCGGTGGATCACAGGTCCTCGGCGCGCCCGACCCCGCGGACGGAAACCGACAGGTACCCGGAGCACGTTGGTACCGGTATGACCGACGACACGACCGACACTCGGCGCGTTCCGGAGCGGTGGCTCAACCTGCTCGAACTCGTGATCGACGAGGGCATCGAGCGCGAGGGCGGGATCAGGCTCGCAGCTGAGGAACTCCGCGTCGACGTGCCGCTGGCGTTCGGCGACGACGCCGAGCGCGCCGAGTGGGGGTTCGACGGCTCCGTCACCGTCGAGACGAAGGGGACACGCGGCACCCTCGCCGAGTGGTACCACCTCCACCGGGAGTCGCTCCCTGACCCTCACGGGAACGGTCGCGAACCCACCGTCGCGACCGACGAGAGCGAGGACTGACCGGGCCTGGAATTGGGGTGCTGGCGACATCGGCCCTCTCGCCGCCAGTGTCTCGTAGGTCGTCGTCGGCCGTTGGCTGGCGTCGTCGACGCCGGTTGCGACTTCCGCCGCGGACACCGTTATTGTGCTCGGGAGTGATGTCGATCACGTGACTGATGTAGCCATCGTCGGCGGCGGCCCCGCCGGCCTGACTGCGGCGCTGTTCGCGGCGAAGAACGGCCTCGACGCGACCGTCCTCGACACGGACGGCACCTGGATGCACAAGGCGCACCTGTTCAACTACCCCGGGATCGGCTCCCAGGACGGATCGGTGTTCCTCGAGACGCTCCGCGACCAGGTCGATGCCTTCGGCGCCGACCGCCAGCAGGGCGTAGAGGCGACCGCCGTCACAGAGACGGACGACGGCTTCCGCGTCGACACCGACGACGAGGCGGTCGAGGCGTCGTACCTCGTGCTCGCGACTGGAGCGAAGCGAACGCTCGCGGAGGAACTCGGCTGTGCGTTCGACGGCGACGTGGTCGACGTGGACGTGACGATGGAGACGAGTGTCGAGGGTGCCTACGCCACGGGCGCGATGGTCCGCGCCGAGGAGTGGCAGGCGGTCATCTCCGCGGGCGACGGCGCCGCCGCCGCGCTGAACGTCCTCTCGAAAGAGAAGGGCGAGCACTACCACGACTTCGACGTGCCCGCCGACGCCGACGAGGTGTTCGGTGCGATGGCCGACGAGTAGTCCGTCGCGACCTCGGCGCCGCGTCGTCGCTGTCGCTGTCGTCGCTGTGGTCGTCCTCGCGGCTTTCGCCGTCGTGGCTGTCGCCGTCCCCGATCTGCCGGTCGCGTGACCGGGCGAGCGGATCGTCCTCCCGTGCATCGCCCGAAGCGGTCATGTCGGACCCGTCCCAAGCGAACGCGTGCGCACACCCGGCGACCCCGCGCCCGACGTAACGGCACCGAACCAGGACGGCGAGTCCGTCTCACCGGCGTTCGACGACCCGACGGTCGTCTACTTCTATCCGAAGGACTTCACCGGTGGGTGTACCATCGAGGCCAACGAGTTCGAAGACGTGCTCCCCGAGTACCGCGAGGTGGGCATCGACGTGTACGGCGTCTCGATGGACGACGTGGAGAGCCACGCCGGCTTCGCAGAGGAGGAGGGACTGTCGTTCGACCTCCTCGCCGACCCCGACGGGGAACTGGCCGAGGCGTTCGGCCTCGACGTCGAGGAGGGGTACACCGACCGCCGAACGTTCGTGCTCGCCGACGGGACGGTCGTCGCCGAGTACGACCCCGAACTCGCGGACCCGTCTGGACACGCTCGCGAGGTCTTGGCCGACACGAAACGCGACTACGTCGACGGCTGAATCGGTCGTCGGCGAAACGCAGTCGACTGTGTTTCCAGCGGTATCGCTACGCCTCTGCCTCGACCTCTGCCGCGTCGATGTCGACGTCGTCGCCGTCGTCCGCGAGCGAGTAGACGCGCTTGCGGGCGTCGCGTAGGCAGATGGATTCGGTGACGAGGCCGGCGTCCTCCAGGCGACCGAGCGCGGTCCGCACGGTGCGGGCCGACAGTGCGGTCTCATCGACGAGTTGTGTCTGGGTCCGTTCGTCGTCACGGTCGAGGACGAAGTGGACGAGCTTCGCGCTCGGAGGCAAGTCGGCGAACGCGTCGTCGTCGGTGACGTCCTCGCCGCTCGTGTTCGGTTCCGCCTCGTCCGTCTCTGTCTGGGTTCTGTGGGGGCTGGCCATGGTGAAACGAGTACCGCCGCCGGGTGCCCGACAGCGGTCGGAACACTGCGGTCTCGATACGTGGTAGGGCCCGTAGTGACTTACCCGTTTCCGGGCGTGCACGTCACCCAGTTACACCGATGTCACCGGAGTAGATTCTCTCGCAACGCTCGGGTCGATTACGCTGCGACGCACCCGGTCGTCGGACTCGGTCGGCCGAGCGTCACTCCGTACTCGTCTCGACTTCCCAGACAGCGAGACAGCGGTCGCAGCAGAATGGTCTGAGTCGAACCGTCTCGTCGATCACCTCCGTCCGTATCGGGTACCATTGGGTGGTGTCGATCCGTCCCCGGCACGTGGTGCACACGGTCGTGTGTGCCCGCTGGTGGTTCGGAGGGCGCTGGTCTCCCGTCGGGTCCTGCGCCACGTCACACCTCGAGTGTAGCGACGAACACCGTGACGGTGTCCGGGTCGACGACGACCTCGACTTGGAGACCTGCAGCCTCGAACGCGATTTGCCCGCCGCTGCGCTCCCCGCCGCCGACCGGCGAGTCGAACACCGCATCGAGTGCGTCGGGGTCGATCCACGTGTACAGCGGGCCGATGTCGACCGGGTCTCGGTCCAGCCCCTGGGCGAGCGCGGTGATCACCGCGTCGCTGATCGCCGTGTCGCGATCCCGCTCGACGGTCGTTCGGACGGTACCTAGTGACATACCCTGCCCGAAGTCGGGGATCGGTATCACGGTTGACGCTGGACTGTACGCCTCACCCCATCGGCGGGACTCAGTATCTAGACTCGACCCGCTGATCAGCGACGATCATCCCCAGCAACGCCCGTTCGGCGGCGCGCAGGTGCGTGGTGAACGTCGGCTGTGTGATCGACAGTGTCGTAGCGACCTCGCTGCCGGTCATCGTCCGCGGTGAGTCGAAGTAGCCACAGAAGTACGCCGTCTCCAGCACCTCCAACTGTCTGTCGGTGACCGCCGACTCAAACGCCGCCCGGAACGACTCGCGCGTGACTGGTTCGCGCTCCCGGTCGCGTCGAGCGGTCAACGTGAGGTCGTCGTACTGCCGTCGCAACAGTTCGACGAACGCGCTCACGTCCGCACCGTGTGGGAGTTCGACCACCGCCGCCGTCTCGTCGCCGTGCGACTCGATAGACAGCGGGACGCCCCCGCGGTCCACCACCTCGGTCGCGAACAGTGCGGCGGCCGACACCAGTTCGAACACCCCACCGTCGTCGGTCGCCGACACCACATCGACGGACTCGACGCACGGGTCAGCCTCCGCGCTCGCCACGACTGTCTCCGCGTCGGCCTCGTCGACCGTGAAGAACACGCGGCGTCCGCCGGACCCGGACACCACGCCGTCGAAGCGAACTCGCGCTCCGGTGTCGCGGGCGATCCGTGCGAGTGGGTCGCGAACCCGTTCGCTGCGGACGGCGACCTCGACGACGTGGTCGGTGAGGAACCCCCGCTTGGTCTCGGCGGCGTCGATCGCGTACGCGACCGTCTCCGAGAGGTCCACCAGCACCCCGCGCACGAGCGGGCCGAACGTGTCTGGATCGACCGCACACACAGACAGGACGCCGAACAGTCGGTCGTCGTACACGAGGGGGACGCTCATCACCGAACGGTAGCCGCTGGCGAGCGCCTCTCTGCGCCACGACGCCCCATCGAGTCGTGCGGCCACGTCGTCGACGACGACCGGCTCACGTGTCCGGACGGCGCGCGCGGCTGGTTCGTTCGCGTCGCTCAGGCGGTCTATCGCCGGCAGGTAGCCGCGTTCGGTCCCCGCCCAGTGGGTCGGCGTGACCGCTCCGTCTTCGACGGCGCCGATCCAGGCGAACGCGAACCGCTCGGGATCGACGAGCCGTTCACAAACGCCCCGTTCGATAGCAGGTCGGTCCTCGGCCATCACGAGCACGTGCTCCACGTTCCGGATCTGGGTGTTGAGTTCGTGGAGCTGTTCGAGTCGTTGCGACTGCTGGCGAAGCACTGCCTCGTTGTGGCGCAACGACTGTTCGCGGGTTGCTCGGTCGAACGCCGCATTCGCCGCCGCCGCGAACAGTTCGATCACCTCGCGCGAGTCGTCGCAATCGGCGGACCCCTCGGGCGCCTCGGCGACGACGAGGCCGTGCTCGCCGAGTGGGATGATCACCTCTCCGTCTTCGGCGAGTACGGTGTCCGCTGGGTCACGCTCGACGAAGTGACGCCAGTACTTCGATCCGGGACCGTACCCATCGCCGTCTCCACCACCGACGGTGTCGACGCTCGTCAGGCTGTTCGACTCCGGGTCGACCAGGAGTACCTCCGCCGTGTCGAGTCCGAGCACGTCGTTTGTGGCGTCGACCACGACGCCTGCGACGTCGTCGACGGAGTCTGCGGCCAGCAGCTGCCGACTCGACCGGTTGAGCGCCGTCAGGGTACGCTCTTTCTGCCGGAGCGCCGTAACGTCGGTGGCGACACCGATGACCTGTGAGACGTGCCCCGTATCGTCGATGATCGGCTCGTAGGCTACGTCGAGCACGGCGTGGCCGAGATCCATCACCGTCCGGTGTGGCTCTCCGGCTATCGCCCGACTCGCCGCGTCGGTGACGACTGGGTGGTCGGCGTACAGGTCGAACACCGACTGCCCGACTACTTCGTCGGGTTCGTACGCCAACGCCGCCGCGCCCCTCCCGTCGAGCAGCGTCACCACTCCGTCCGGGTCCAACTCGAACAGCATCACCGGCGCGTTCTCGACTAAGGTCCGCAGCCGTGACTCCTTCTCGCGGATGCGCTGTTCGTGCCGCTTCTGCTCGCTGACGTCAAAGACGACACCCGTCATCCGCTTGGGGGCTCCAACGGCATCGACCTGCACCTCGCCGCGCCCCTCGAGCCACCGGGACTCGCCCGACGGGAGTCGGATTCGGTGCTGGATCCGGTACGACCCGCGCTCAGCTAGCGACCCCTCGATGGCCGCCTCGACCGACTCCAGGTCATCGGGGTGGACCAACTCGAGGAACGACGCGAGCGTCCCGTCGAACGCGTCGGGGTCGAGGTCGAACAGCCGACTGGTCGGACCGAGCCACAGCACGGTGTCCGTATCGAGGTCCCACTCCCAGATGCCGGTGTTCGTACTGTCCAGCGCGAGGTCGAGTCGTGCGTTCGTCTCCCGGAGTTCGTGCTCCCGGATGCGCCGCTCGGTCACGTCGGTGGAGTACACCGACAACCCCTCTGGATAGGGGTAGACGGTCATCTCGACCCAATAGTCGAACCCGATGATATACGCCTCGACCACGGTCGACTCTTGGGTCTCGAGCGCACGTCGGAACGGTTCGCCGATGGTCCGGTGCATGTCGCCGCTGAACAGGTCTCGAAGGTCGGTCCCGACGATGTCCGCGGCCGCCAACCCGGTCCGGTTGGCCATCTCGGCGTTCCACTCGACGACCCGCCACTCGGTGTCGATGGAGAAGTGCCCCTCGACGAGGAGATTCACGTCGCCGGCGAGCGCCGACGACGGTGTTCGACCGGCGTGCTCTCGCGCAACCACTGTGGTGCCGCTGGACGACGGGAACACGCTACAGACGAGCGCCTCACCGTCGGGCATGTGCAACTCGACGCCGTCGACGCTTCGGCCCGTCGTCGCGGCGGTCTGCAGAGCGCTCTGGAACGTCCGTTCGTTCGCACCGGGTACCACCTCCCACAGCGACTCCCCAACCAGCGCACTCGTCGAGACGCTCGCGGTCGCCGCCGCCGCTTCGTTGGCGTAGGTGATCAGCCACTCAGTGTCGACGCTCACGACGACCCCGTCGATCCGCTCCAGCGCCCGGCACATCTCCTCGGTGACCTCCCCGGCGTCCCCAGTGGACGCCCCCCGCGGTGTCTCTCGGTCGGGGGCGTTCACCCGTCCAGCGTCGGTGTTCTCCCCCGTGCCCCCGCGGTTGTCGTCGAACACCATGGTCCACGCCCCACACGCGCTCTGAGACTATCACCTGTCCGGTGGTCTGTCTCATCGCACCGATCGTCTGATCTGTCCAGTTCCGGCGGTAGCGGCCTCAGAACGTTGGAATAGGTGAATGGGGTAGCTCGCTTAGCTACCTTAGGTGACTTAGATACGGATTTTCAGAGACGAGTGGCTCGGCCCGCTTCCTCCGGCACCTCGGCTCCGGTGGCTACGGCGCCTACAGTGGCTCCGCTGGCTCCCTCTGGTACCGTACCTTAGGTAGCTACCTCAGCTGAGCAAGCTATTGTAGCTCTCGTATCTGGCTACGGTGGCTCAGATGTCTTGCGTACCTTCTTGTAGGATGACTCGGTACTCTCGTCCGAACGCCGGTCCACCGGGAGTCGACGACGACGACCCGGGTCAGGGGAGCCGAGACACGGAAGATAGCTACCTGAGGTGGCGGAGGCACCTCAGCTATCTTCGGTATCTCGGTCGACGGGGCCGACGGAGGAGACACCATGTCCGCACACGAAACCGAACCCCGCGCCGTCGCGGTCGGCGTGCTCAAAGGCGGGTTCGCGAAGACGACCACGGCGATCAACCTCGCCCGCGAGTTGGCGCACAGGAACGGGTCGGCGCTCGTCGTCGACCTCGACGACAACGGCCACATGACCCAGAACCTCGGCTTCGCCGAGGCGTACGAGGCCGAGACGAACCACGTCCACGAGGTGCTGCTCGACGAGGCAGACCCGACGGAGGCGGTCGTGAACGTCGTCGATGGGCTGGACCTGTTCCCGGCTCATCAGGACCTCGAAGACGTGCAGACGCAGTTGAAGAACGCGATGGGCGGGTCCACGCGACTGAACGCACGGGTCGTGGAACCGTTGCTCGGCGAGGAGTACGACTACATCGTCGTCGACTGCCCGGCCAACCAGGGGAAACTCAACGAGAACGCGTTGTTCGCGACGAACAACCTCATGATCCCGGTGCGGCCGGAGACGGGGTACGACTCGGGGATCCACAACACCGTCAACCGATTGGTGAAGGAGGCGCGACAGTACTTCGAGTTGGACATCCTCGCGGTCGTCCCGTCGGGGCTCTCCCAGCGACTCGACCAGGACCGCCGCGACCGCGCGTTGTTGGAGGAGATCAACTCGATGGGGATCGCAGACAGCGTCGTCCCCGAGTTCTGTCGGCTCACCGACGACGACTGGGCGGCCATCGACGACGGGAGCTACGACGGCCCGCTCCCGGGGATCCGGTACCGGTCGGCGATCGACGACGCCAACGACGCGGGCCAACCGCTTCGCGACTACGACGGCAGCTGCGACCAGCTCTCCTGTTACGCCGAGTTGGCGGAGATCGTCGAGCGCGGCGGGATCGTCCGCGACGGCGGGCGCGAGGAGGTGGCCCACTGATGGCGTTCGACGACCTCGACCAGGCGGAACAGGAGGACGCAGGGGCGACGGACGTGGAGTCGTCGAGCGACGACACCGACACCACACTGACGAACGAGACCATCGAACGCGACGGGTCCGCGGACGCCGTCGACCGCGACCCGACGCCCGAGACCACGACTGAGCCGGAGCCGACCGCGCTTCAGGATCCGAGTGACCCGGCGTTCGGATTCGACGAGGCGAGACAGCGCCCGCTGTACGCCCGACAGGAGGCGTGGGACGCCTTCGAGGACGCGCTGGCGATCCAGGTCGAGACGGCGCTCCGGCGCAACGACGTGCGGGACGCCCCGAAGCGGGAACTGCACGACGCCGCACTCCGCGTGCTTGCCGACCACGCCGACGAAGTGGCCGAGCAGGTGCTCAGCGAACGCGGCATCGATCGGTAAGCGACCCCATCCGATCGATATACCGATATTCGATATACGCAGTGACTGGGGCCGGGCACGGTCAGTGTTCGACTCCCGTCGACACCACCGACCGGGGCGTTCCCGCGGCAATCGGCGTCGGTCGGGCGGTACACGCCGCAGCGGTGCTCTCGCACGGCGTCGTCACGTTTCGACGCGAGCGTCGTGGCTACGACCCTCGTGGCGTTTGGCGCACGGATGGCGCTCGTGACGCGGGGGACCCCCACGGAGAACGATACAGCCCAAGCACGGGGCCGGGTGGCGGACCCCGTGACTCGGTACCGGCGGACGCCGCCGCTACTCGCCGGATCGTTCGTAGACCTGCACCCAGCCGTCGCTCCGGACGACGACACGGTAGTCGCGGTACATGAACTCCGTCGAACTGTTGGGGTCGTGGCTCCGCCGGTTGTCGTGGTTCCCGAAGAAAGCCGCTTCGAGCGACGCGGTGTCGACAACGTCGAACAGCGGCGGGTGCTTGAGGTCTCTGGGCGCGATACCCTCGGCTTCGGCGACGGCATAGACGATGGTCGTCGTGAGTCCGTCGTCGGCCGTCACGTCGAACGAGCGCTGCTCGACGAGGTCCCACCCGACGTCCTGCGGCACCGACTCCTTAGTCGCGCTGTCGCTGGGTGTGGCGTCCATGCTGTCGCTCTCCTCAGCTGAGTCCTTCGCCATGTTTCTCTCTCGCGTGGTCTTCCTGCTTCGAGTCCTCGTACCCGCCGATCGTGTCGAGGACGGCCAGAACCGCTTCGGCGTTCGACGCGGGCTCGATCGTCTCCTCAGCCTCCGAGAAGGCGACAATACCGTCGTTCGCGAGCTTCGGCACGTGGTTGTGATAGAGAGAGACGTACACCCGTTCGGTCGCTTCCGCACTCACTGAATCCTCAGGGATCTCACCTTCCCACGCGGCGATACGCTTCGAAATTCCCCACAGTGTCCGCGACCCGTCCGTCTCCAGCGTGTACAAGAGGTACCGGCGGCGGGGATGCCCGAGCGCCTCGAAGACGTGGTCCATATCCAACATGGCCGGGGGAGCAACGTCACGTGTCCGATCGGCACTCTCACCCATGGAACCACCCACAACAGTCACCCATTATATCAAAAACTGCGTTCAATATACAAAAGTGTTGTTCCGCAGTACCGTTCCGATACGTGTCTCCGCAGGTTGTCCGGATACGTCCTCGTCCACGGCGAGCGCCGGCGGCGTTCCGGTTCGGATACTCGTCGGTCCGCTGACACCCGCGGAGAGCTCAAGCTGTCGCCACCCGTGGGACCGTCATGGACCGACGAGCCGTCCGGCGAGCCTGGGACGAGGTGGCCGAGACGTATGCCCGGCGTCGTGACCCGACCGGCTCCGACGCGGCACTGATCGACGACCTGATCGCTGAACTGCCGCCCGCGGCGCTGGTGGTCGATGTCGGCTGTGGTGACGGCGCCCGGACGCTCGCGAACCTCCCGCTGGGGAGTATCGGCCTCGACGTCTCGCGCGCCGGCCTCGACCTCGCGCGGACGACGGTGCAGGCGGCCCGACTCGTCCACGGTGAGATGACCGCCCTCCCGCTCCACGACGACACGGTCGACGCGATCACGGCGTACCACGCCGTGTTCCACGTCCCCCGCGCGGACCACCCGGCGGTGTACAGGGAGTTCGCCCGCGTCCTCCGCCCAGACGGGCGCCTCCTCATGACGCTTCCGTCCGGTCGGTTCCAGACGGTGCGCTCGGGGTGGATGGGCGGTCGGATGTTCTTCTCGGCGCCCGGTCGTGCGACGACGCTCCAACAACTTCGCGAGGCGGGGTTCGTCGTGGACCGCACCGTCACCGCGGACGACCCGCTCGGCAGCGGCACGGAGTTCGTGTTCGCGACGCTGACGGCTGACGACTGAGCCTGTTCGGTGTCGCTGGACCGCCGAACGCCGGATCGCCGAATGCTGGGTCGCCGGACCGCCGCGGCCGCGACGTTGAAACGCCGGCCGTCCCGAACACGATCATGGCGAGTCAGCACGCGGAGTGGGACGAAGCGGCCGTGCGCGACCTCCATCAGGAACTGGTCGATTTGTACGGTCCGGTGGGCGCGAGCGACGCCCACGGCGCCGACAGCGACGCAGAACCCGGCGAGGGTGTCCGCCAACTCCTGACGACGATCCTCTCACAGAACGTCGCGGACGCGAACACCGCGCGCGCTTCGGAGGCGCTGTTCTCCACCTACACGGACTTCGAAGCCATCGAGAGCGCCCCGCTCGACGAACTCGCGGAGACGATCCGAGTGGCGGGGCTCGCAGAGACGAAGGCGACCCGGATCCAGCGTGCGCTGGCGGCGATTCGCGAGGAGACGGGCGGCGCCTACTCGCTCGCGTTCCTCGACGCCATGGCGACCGACGAGGCGAAGGCGTGGCTCACCGACATCAAAGGGATCGGTCCCAAGACCGCCAGCGTCGTCCTCAACTTCCACTTCGGCAAGCCGACGATGGCGGTCGACACCCACGTCGAGCGCGTCTCCAAGCGCTTTGGCCTCGTGCCGGTGTCGGCGTCGAACGCCCGTGCCCACGACGTGCTCGACGATCTCGTCCCGGACGAACTGATCTACCCCTTGCACGTCCTGCTGATCGAGCACGGGCGGACGTACTGTTCGGCGCGGTCTCCCGACTGTACCAACCCCGTCTGCGAGCGGTACTGCGAGTGCGAGGGGTGCTGAGCCCCCGACCGTGTAAGTCAAAAGACATTTGGTTCGCACTTGCGTCTCACTAACCTGCGATGTCTCGCGCCCTCCACCTGGTCGTCCTCTGTCTCCTGTTGACCGGCGGCTGTCTCGCGCCCGCGACCGGGGGTGACCAGCCCACTGCGACGCACACCGACACACCGGCTGCGACCCCTACCGGGACGCCGCCCGCGACGCCTGCGGACCTCGGCCTCGCGGCGGAGGCGGTCCAGTGCGAGGGCTCGGTCGGTCTCGCGTTCTGGGGACTCGGCGACCCGTACTTCTGGTCGTCTGACGTGGTTCGCGTCGGCTACACCGTCCCCGCGAACACGTCGCTGTTGCTCGTCGCGTACGTCGACGGCGAACCGCACGGGACGCTCGCGACGACGAACGAGCGCAACGACACGACGAACGTGGACGGCGCCACACTGTTGTTGGACCGCGCGTTCGACGAGCGCCACGCGGTCCGCGTCGTCCGCCACGCCGACGCCGACGGCGACGGGGCGTTCGACCCCGGGGCCGACCCGCCGTGTCGCGGCGCCGACGGCGTCAGTCAGGCGGGGCCGACGGTGATCGACTTCGGTCGCTTCGAGTGAGCCTCACTCGTCGTCGGTCGCGCCCGACACTGTGAGCACGGGGACCGACGACGAGCGGACGATCTTCTCGGTGACACTGCCCATCAGGTAGCGGTCGAGTCCGCTGCGGCCGTGGGTGGCCATGACGATGGCGTCGATGGGCGTCTCCTCGACGTAGCCAGTGATCTCCGCCGTGGGCGTCCCCTCACGGGTCACCGTCTCGACGGCGACGTCGTCTGGGATGGCGTCGGCGACGCGAGCGACGGCCTCGTCTGCGCGCTCCTGCTCGGCGTCGACCCACGCTTGGGCGGCGACGCCCGCCGAGGGGCTCTCGAAGCGGTTGCGCGTGTCGACGACTGAGAGGACGTGCACGGTCGCGTCGAACGCCTGCGCCAGCGCGACTGCGTGGTCGACGGCGGCGTCGGTTCGGTCGCTCCCGTCGGTCGGAACCAGCAGGTCGTCGTACATCACGTAGGCGTTGGAACGGCGGACGGAAAAGCGTCGGTGGCTCAGGGTCAGGAGTCGCCGACGGTCACGCGCCCACCTCGGTCAGGAACGATTCGCGCGCTGCCCGCCACGCTTCGACGATCGCGTCGTCGTCCTCGCTGTCCCACGGCTCGATCTCGTCGTTCTCGTCGAGGTGGGCGATCGTCCGCTCGACGCCCTCGCGGAACGAGACGGTGTACTCGAACTCGAGGTCGCGTCGCGCCTTCGCGTTGTCGAACACCGTGGAGAACTGGAAGTGGTCCCGGAGCCCCTGTGTTCGCTCCGGCGCGGCGGCGAGGAGGACGTCCGTGGGGATGTGGACCAGCTCAGGCTCCGGGGCGCCGAGTGCGTCGGCGACCACGTGGTGGTACTGGTTCCAGGTGATCACCTCCTCGCTGGTCACGTGGTACGTCTCCCCGCGGGCGGCCGGGGTGTCGATGGCCGCGACGAACGCCGCCGCCACGTCGTCGCGGTGGCACGGTCCCCACAGCGACTGCCCGTCGCCGTGGACGACGATGGGCTTGCCCTCTCGGAGCCGGTCGAGGTAGTAGGTGCCGCCGCCGAAGGTGTGCAACACGGGGCCGCCTTCTCCGTACGTGCTCCACGGCCGGATCGTCGTCACGTCGAACGCGTCGCCGTAGGCCGCCGCGAACACCCGCTCGCAGGCGGCCTTGTCGGCGCCGTACTCGCTCACTGGGGGGTCGGTCGGTGCGTCCTCCGTGACCGGGTTCGTCGGGAGCGGCCGGTGGTACACGTCGACCGTCGAGCAGAAGACGTAGCGGTCGACGCCGTCGAACACCTCGACGGCAGCGGCGGCCTGTTCGGGGTCGAAACAGACCATGTCGATCACGCAGTCGGGCTCGACGCGGTCGCGAGCCGTCTCCAGCGCGTCGCGGTCGTCGCGGTCGCCGTGGACGAACGCGACCGACGCCGGGAGGTCGGTCTCGGTCTGCCCCCGCGTGAAACACGTCACGTCGTGGCCAGCGTCGACCAACTGTCGCGTGATCCCCGTGCTGATGAGCCCCGTACCGCCGATGACGAGAACGTTCACAGCGTCCCCACAGGTGCCACGGTGCTAAACCCACAGGGGCGTCGACCTGACGCCGGTGTCGGCGGCGTGTGTGCGGAACGAGGGTGCGTCGGACGGTTACGCGATGCCCAGCGCCATGCCGAACAGCGCGACCGCGATGATGGCGAACAGGACGCCGACGCCGGACTTGATCGTCGAGGTGTCGACGGCGGTCGACACGTACGGCGCGATCTGGCCGCCGACCACCGTCGCGGGGACGGTGAACACGACCATGTTCCACGGGATGTTCTGCAGCGACAGCGCGTGGCCGAAGTCGATGAACGCGCCGCCGAACACGTGGACGAGCGACGCGATGACGGCGGTGACGGCGACGACGATGTGGTTCGTCCCGATGGCGATCCGAACCGGGATGCCGGTGCGCAGCATCGAGATGATCCCGAGTTCGCCGATTCCGAAGCCGGCGAGCCCCTGGAAGGCGCCGCCGATGCTGTAGTTCCCGAACCGTTCGAGGTAGCCGTCACGCTCGTAGGTGTACTCGTTGCCGTCGTTGTCGACCCGCGTGACGACCCCGTCGGCGTCCGTCTCGACGCCCGCGGGACCGGGCTTGGCGTCGTCGTCCGGGAGGTCGCGGTCGCCGCCGTCGGCGGCGGCGTCGGCCCCGCTGTCCGACCCGGCGTCGTCGTGGTCGCCGTGGCCGAGGTCCGCCGAGAACAGCAGGTACGACGCCGCCAGCAGCGCGACCGCGAGCAGGCCGTAGAACACCGTTTCGGGGATGACGAACGACGCGACCGCGCCGCCGACGACGAACGGGAGGCCGCCCCCGACGAGCGTCAACGCGAGTTTGCGGTCGACGAGCCCGTAGCGGACGAACGCGAGCGCCGAACTCGAAAGGCCGAACGACTCGCTGACGAGGCCGACGAGCACGATCTCCGAGGGGCTCAACGGCTTCGCCGCTAGCGGGAACAGGAAGATGAGGAACGGCACGAACAGCGCCGAGCCGCTGATCCCCACCGTGTTCACGATGGTGGCGCCGAGCATGAACACCGGGAGGAGCCACCAGAACTCGAGCCAGTAGCTCGCTCCGGCGTCGGCCGGTGTCGGCGCTGCGAAGTACACCCCGAGCACGAACAGTACCGGGGCGGTCAGTACGAACAGGTGCTGGTACCTGAGGAACGTCTCTACGAGCTCGTCTGTCGTGGACGATGTCATTGTGAGATGTCCAGAATGGGATGGGACACCCGTCGCGACGTAGCGATGGGTCGTGACGGGCGTGGTGAGAGACAGTGCAGGGGGCGCAGTATTTAATCTCTGAGGTTCAGCGCCGCTGACAGACGTGTGACCGAGGATCATGGATCGGCGGTGTCGCTGAGTCCCGACGACTCGGAACGGCGAGCAGATACTTCAGGGGGCGGGGCCAACCGCCGGACGGAGACGATGTGTTCCAGACGAGTCGCGACGCGGTCGAGCGGTCGTCGCTGTCGACGGCCCCCGGTACGGTCGGGGAGTCGCCGCGGCGCCGCCACTCGCCCGTGTCGCCGGGAGGTGGCCGATGGGTAGTGAGGGTGTCGCAGGGCTGTTCGACCCCGAGCGCGTCGCCGTCGTCGGTGCGACGGACCGCGAGGGATCGGTCGGTCGGGCAGTCACTGAGAACCTCCTCGACGGGTTCGACGGGACGACCGTCCCGGTGAACCCGAACCGCGAGGAGGTGCTGGGCGAACCGTGCGTCTCGGGCGTCGCCGAGGCGAACGCCGACCTGGCGGTGATCGCGGTCCCGCCGTCGCTGGTGGTCGACGTGACCCGCGAGTGCGGCGAGGCTGGCCTGCGCCACGTCGTCGTGCTCACCGCCGGGTTCGGCGAGACGGGCGCCGAGGGTGCCGACCGCGAGCGCGAGTTGCGCGCGGTCGCTGACGAGTACGATATGGCACTGGTCGGGCCCAACAGCCTCGGCGTGATGTCGAGTCCGTCGGGGATGAACGCCACGTTCGGCCCGGACGCGCCGCCCGCAGGCGGCGTCTCGTTCATGAGCCAGTCGGGCGCGTTCGTCACCGCCGTCGTCGACTGGGCGAAAGACGCCGGCCTCGGGTTCAAGGACGTGGTGTCGCTGGGCAACAAGGCCGTCCTCGACGAGACGGACTTCGTGCGCGCGTGGGGTGACGACCCCGACACCGACGTGGTCGTCGGCTACTTGGAGAGCATCGACGACGGCCGCGCGTTCGTCGACGCCGCCCGCGACACGACCGACGACACGCCCGTCGCGGTCGTGAAGTCCGGGCGGACGGACGCCGGCGCGCAGGCGGCCTCCAGCCACACCGGCGCCATCGCTGGCTCCGACAAGGCGTACGAGGCCGGGTTGGACGCCGCGGGCGTGCTCCGCGCGGAGTCGGTGCAGGAGCTGTTCGACTCCGCCCGCGCGCTCGCCGGCGGCGACCTCCCCGAGTCCGACGGCGTCGCCGTCGTGACGAACGCCGGCGGCCCGGGCGTGATGGCGACCGACGCCGTCGGCGACGCCGAGCGCCTCCGCCTCGCGAGTTTCGACGACGACACCGTCGACGAGTTGAGCGAGGCGATGCCCGACGAGGCGAACGTGTACAACCCGGTCGACGTGATCGGCGACGCGACCGTCGAGCGGTTCCGCGAGGCGCTCGACATCGCCGCCGAGGACCCCGACGTGGGGTCCGTGGCCGTGATTACGGCGCCGACCGCGACGCTCGACTTCGGCGAACTCGGCGAGATGATCGCCGACGCCGCCGACGAGCACGGCGTCCCGATGGCCGCCTGCCTGATGGGCGGCGAGCGACTCGCCGATGCCCGCGACGTGCTCCGCGACCGCGGCGTCCCGTCGTACTTCGACCCTGCCCGCGCAGTCGGTGGGCTGGAGGCGCTCGTCGAGTACCGCGAGGTCCGCGGGCGCTCGTACCCCGAGCCGGAGCCGATCGACGCCGACCGCGAGCGGGTCCGCGAGATCCTCTCGTCGGTGACGGAGCGCTCGGACAACCGCTTGGGCGTCGAGGCGATGGAGATCTTCGACGCCTACGGCATTCCGACGCCGGAGGGCCGCGTCGTCGACGATGCCGCGGAGGCGCAGTCGGTCGCCGAGGGGATCGGCGAGGAGGTGGTGATGAAGATCGTCAGCCCCGACATCCTCCACAAGTCCGACATCGGCGGCGTCAAGGTCGGTGTCCCGGTCGAGGAGGTCGACGACGCCTACGAGGACCTGATCGCCCGCGCCCGCAACTACCAGCCTGACGCGACGATCCTCGGCGTGCAGGTGCAGGAGATGATCGACCTCGACGCCGGCGTCGAGACCATCGTCGGGAGCCACCGCGACCCGCAGTTCGGCCCGCTCGTCATGTTCGGGCTGGGCGGCGTATTCGTCGAGATCATGGAGGACACCACCTTCAGACTCGCCCCGGTCGGCGCCGATGAGGCCCGTGAGATGACCGAAGAGATCGAGGCGGCGCCGCTGTTGCGCGGCGCCCGCGGCCGTGACCCGGTCGACATCGACGAGGTCGTCGACGCGGTGCGGCGCGTCTCGCAGTTGGTCGCGGACTTCCCGAGCATCGTGGAACTGGACGTCAACCCACTGGTCGCGACGCCCGACGGGGTCCGGGCCGTCGACCTGCGACTCACCGTCGACCCCGAGGAGTTGGAGTCATGAACCCGTTACTCGTCACATCCACCGCAGAGAGCACCGGCAAGACGGCCGTCACGCTCGCGCTCGCGCGCATCGCCGCCGACCGCGGGCGCGAGGTCGGCTACATGAAACCGAAGGGCACGCGCCTCCAGAGCGTCGTCGGCAAGACGCTCGACGAGGACCCGATGCTGGCGCGCGAACTGCTCGGCACCGACGCCGAGATGCACCAGATGGAGCCGGTCGTCTACTCGCCCACCTTCATCGAGGGGGCGATCCGCGGGCGCGAGAACCCGGATGAATTGCGCGAACGCATCCGCGAGGCGTACGCAGACGTGAGCGAGGGGACCGACGCGATGTTCGTCGAGGGTGGCGGCAACGTCCGCACCGGCGGCGTCGTCGACCTCACCGACCCGGAGGTGGCCGAGGAACTCGACGCCCAGGTCGTGCTCGTCGCAGAGTACGACGAACCGGGCGACCTCGACGAGGTGCTCGCGGCGGTCGACGACATCGGCGACCGCCTCGCGGGCGTGCTGTTCAACCGCGTCGGCGACGCCGTCTACGAGGACGTGGAGGCCGACGTCGCCCCGTTCCTCTCGACGAAGGGCGTCGACACGGTCGGCACGCTCCCGGTCGCCCGGGAACTGTCGGGCGTCACGGTGTCCAGACTGGCGGACGAACTCGGCGCGAAGGTGCTCGTCGAGGGCGACGACGACCGACTCGTCCAGCGGTTCAGTGTCGGTGCGATGGGCGCCGAGGAGGCGCTGCGCCACTTCCGGCGCGCCCGCGACGCCGCCGTGATCACCGGCGGCGACCGCTCCGACATCGCGACCGCCGCTATCGAGGCCAACAGCGTCCGCTGTCTGGTGCTCACGGGCGGGCACCGTCCGTCCGGGTCGGTGCTCGGGAAGGCGAAGGAGGCCGGCCTGCCCGTCCTGTCGGTGCCCGGCGACACGCTCACCACCGTCGAACGCGCGGAGGACGTGATCCGCAGCGGGCGGACGCGCGACGCACAGACGATCGAGGTGATGCGTGACCTGCTGGAGGACCACGCCGACGTGGATGCGCTGATCGGGAGCGACGGCTGAGCAAGTCGGGGGACGCTGGTGCGGATCTTTGTTTTTAAACACTGACAATTTAGAACCTGGATATGAGTCGGATTTCGAGAAGTTTTCCGAGCACCTATCCTACGTTAGCTACGAGGAGCGCTGATTACACAATGATTGGCTATCTTTGCTGCGGAAATGAGAAAGGCGATTAACCTATAGTTTAATATGTGCGTTTTTTGATTTTGATTACTGTTCTCTGACTTCTGAACGCAACTCATCGACATCATCCCGGAGCCGCTGCACCTCCCAGAGCATCTCCCGGAAGTGGTACATGCGCACCTTGCTCGGCCGCTCGTCGAAGATATGGTCGATTTCTTTCTCGGAGCGCAACCATGCCCATGTCTCCTGGTTCGGACCGTACACCTTAGTCGCCGGTCCGCGGGAGTTCTCTTCGTCCCAGAACCGAGCTTCCACGTCGCTACCTTCGGCGAGTTGCTCGAGTCGATAGCGGACCCACTCTTTGTCTTTACCCAGCCAGTTGGCCACCTCCCGGCGGCTTGCGTACTGTGAGCGACGTATCTCTCGCGTGTGTTCGCGAACTTGCCTCCCGTCAGTAGTATTCGCGATTCCCACTAGCACGTCTGCCGTTCCATCCGGGTATCCTTCGAGATCGATCACAAGCTGATTTCCACACTCTGTTACATAGGTCTGTTTCGCCAATTACCAGTGTGGAGAACAGTGTGTAGAGACACCCGCACCGTATTGAATAGATCTCTCTAAGGATTACGGAGGGGGGAAAATCGGCAGTCGCCGCAGGGCTTGGTTTCACACCCGTGGGAGCAGTATCCTCTCCATCCCTTACTTCAGGACCATATTTCTCTCCAGCCAGACAGATGGTGTCAAACGCTCACAATAGGAAGCTCTCGATAGTCATGAGCTCGACCGCTCCCAGGTAGCGGTCTTGAAACTGGCGTGGCAACATCCTCACGCGGTCGAGTAAATTCTCATTGCCGCTGGCCGGCCTGGTCTCAGGGTCGACGGGATCTGTTACCTAAAATCCTCGCTGGGTCAATCTCGAACGAAAGCCCTTGTCGCTCGTGCCTGCGAACCACTCGGGAGCCCGATGCACCCACGCTTCCGTAACGGCCTGCTTCGGCCCGGCGGTGCCGGATGGACCAACGATATCCATCTGACAGCTGGTGTGGGGTGGTGATCGAAACTAGCGGTCTGTTTCGTCGCCGCGTTCCGTCGCTCGCGAAGTACACTCACGAGTAGTCGACCCACATTGAGTGGATCAACGTGGGCGAGCAACCGCAACGGCGTACGTAGTGTGTAGGGTGGTGGCCTCTGGTGACGGGGTCAGCGAGCCAAGCTGACAGGGGAGTCGGTGATCGGGGCTACCAGCAGGTGTCAGCCGACTCTGTGTGCTTCTTCGTCGGTGAGGTACACCACGAGGCGGTTGCGTCCACGGCCACCCGTGTCTGCGTTCACCGTCCGCGGAGAGTCGCTCGCGAGTGCTTCGAGCTTCTCGAAGACACGCCGTACTTCTGTCGAGGTGAGCTGTTCATCGCGTTTCAGCCCGAGTTTTTCTTTGACAGTTGCTGCGGTGATGGTGATCCGACGGCCGTACGCGTCGTTGGTGGCCTTCCCCCATTTCCCGAGGTGACTCAGCAAGTCCCGACACCGGTTGTGGACCGCGTACACGCGGTCGGTGATGTCGCTGGGGCCGTATTTGAGCAAGCGTGTGAGTCGATCCTCGCTTGCACCACCGAGCTCGTCCTCCGTATCGATGCCGACGGAGTCGGCAACTGATTCGACGATCCGTCTGAGCCGTGTCGTTTCTCGGCTCGGTGTGTCGGTCGGAGTATCGACGTCCTGGTCGGTTCGTGTGAGAAGGCAGTCGATGAGCGAGCCGTGGTCGTCGAGGAACTCTTCTTGATTGTCGGTGAGATAGCCGCTCTCGTCGCCGACAATGATCTCGTCGAGCCACGAGAGGTGCCGCTCGTGCTTGATCGTAACCGTGCGCTCAAGCTCATCGAGGCGTTCACACAGCTGTTGTGTGTTCGTGGTGCGGTCTTCGAGTTCCTCGACGCGCTCGGTGAGATCTTCGATGACCTTCTGTTGGTCGTTGATCGTCTCACGTTGCTTCTCGATGACGTTGCGTTGCTCACGGACGAGGTCGGGGAGGTCGTCTGACGTTGTCGTGTCGGTGTCGGCGTTGTGACTCATGGATGGGGGGTGCAGTCGCTGGTTGGCTGGCGAACGGCGGACGCGGTGGTGTCGGGTTTCTCGTTAAACCGGCCTCATTGCCGCGTCAGCGTACATTTTGGTCCGTACTCGTTGGTGCCGCGTTCGAAGCTTGAGATCGCCCAGTCAGCGTGATAGGCGATATCGACGAGGGCTTTCGGGACAGTCGTTGTCTCCGATGTGAGCCTACAGACGGTTGTTGTGCCGTCGGTGTCGACGGCTTCGAGCGTTGGGAGCCCCTCGAGCGTGGTGACGAACGCTGTCGTGGACATCTGTCCACGACCGACGACGTACACACTCCAGCACTCGTAGCTTTCGCGCCGTAGTAGCAGCGACGAGTGCGGCTCACCTTGCAGGTCACTCAGGAGGGTATTCACCCTGTGGACCGTGATTCCCAACTGGTCCGCACACTCGATCGCAGAGATTGCTGTGGGTGTCTCGTAGGTCTCCCGGAGGTAGTCGTGGAGTTCCTCGGTGTCCGTTGGCGGCTCTGTACCGAGTATCCTCACCGAGTCGAGCAACTCGTTACTGTGCGGGCTCACGAGTCCTTCTTCGGTGGCGGTGAGCTGGAGGTGGCTCCCCTCCTCAGTCTCGACGACGATCGTGTCGGCTCGTCGTTCGATAACCGTCACGACGCCAGCGTGGTCGTCCCAGGTGAGGATGTGACCGATGTCGAGGTCTGTTGCGGTCAGTGGTGAAATTCCGTATTGCAGGTGATTGACGGTCATTGGTCGGTGTAGTGGTGACTGCGGGCGAACGCGAGTTGCATTGCTTGGCGGAGGTGATAGCGCGCGTCGTCGTCGGCGGTCAGTTGGAGCGCCTTTCCGAGACTATCGATGAGTGGGTCCGCCCCGAGTGGGCCCGGAAGTTGACAGCCACAGGGGCCGGCACGTACGCATCCCGGTGCCATGACCTCGATCTCAGTGACTGGGTCGCCACAGTTCGGACAACTGGGGAACGAGTCACGGACTCCATGGATATCGGGATCGAGTACGCTGCCCAGACGGGCGTACTCGACTCGGAGAACCCGTTGGCCTGCGTCCGTGAGGAAGTACTTCCCGTCGATATTGGTCAGCAGTTCCTTGTCAGTGAGTGATCCGAGGGCCGAATTGTGCGCCCCATAGTCGAGATCCCGCTCCGGAATCAGCCGCTCCAGCGTTCGCTCAGTGACCTCTCGATTCTGCTCGTCTCGATCGCGTTCGATACGCGCAAGCATGTAGAGAATTGTTCGCTCGGTGCTGGAGAGATCGGTCCAAGACGGTGTTTCGTCGCCGGTGTGGTGTGGGTTCTTCATTGGACGTTGTTTCGGAGGGTGGTGGTGAACTGGTTGCAGCGAGTGGGGAACTGAGCGTGACCGACATCGGCGTTCAGCCTGAACAGCTCGAGTTCGGTCGAAGTGCCGGGTCGACCGCCGGTGTCGACGCTCATTCTGATTCACCCCCATCGGTGGCCACTCGGGGTGCGCCGTCGTCGAGGACGAACGCGAGCTCGCGGAGCGTCACGGCGGCGACGTCGAACCCGCACGGTGCGAGCGTCGTCCGTCCGGGGCCGGCTGAAGTCAGGCCGTGGTCCGCGAGCGCGCGTCCGTAGTCGGGACAGTCGGTTCTCGGGGTGAGTGGTACGTCCTCTCGTTCGGGGGTTTGATGGCCCCCCGTAGCGTCGTCGTACATGGCTTTCGTGGCTATCTCACGAAGGCCCGCGCGGGCCGGCGTCCCAAGCGCCGGGTCCGCAATCTTCTGCGAGTGGGGACCCATCGGGGAGCGACGGGTCCGCGAAGTGCCTTCGTTACAACCCTGTGAGAACAGTGGGTGCTTAAGCTTTAGCACATATCTGCTATTGACAAAGCTATAATGTGCTATCAAGTCCTCCGAACCTCCGGTAATAAAGGGGCTGAAATGGGTGTAGTAGCCGAATGCGACCTCGGCCGGATTGGATGTCGTTGAACGACTCTGTCGTGCTTGAATTCCTATCTGAGCATGATCTTGAGCTTCCGCCGAAGTCTGTGTACGTGAACCTGAACCGCCATGGACACGACATCGGCTATTCGACAGTCCGACTCCGGCTGAACACGCTCGAAGAGCATGGACTGTTGAGGAAGACCGACTCCGGATATTACGAGGTGAGTCAGAAGGGGCAACTTTGGCTGGACGACGAACTCGACGCTTCTGAGTTGGAAGACGACTAGCAGTGAGATACGGAACGCCGCTCTCCGTGAAACTGTTCGTCGTCCTCGTGTTCGGCGGCACGTTCGCGCTGCTGGCGCTCGTCTTGTTCTGGCTCTGAGTCGCGAGCATCTGACTCACTCCGTGATCACGTCGAGGTGTAGTCCCAACCGCTGGACCTTCGCCTCACACCACACCGGGACGAAGCCGGGTCCCTCGTAGATCGCTTCGTCCTCGTCGGTGACGCGGAACCGTTCGCGGTCGTCGCCGAGACGGAGCGTCGGTCCGACTTCGCTGGAGGGGTACGCCTCTTCGTCGATGCTGAACCGGATCTCCGCCGTGTCGTCGGCGGTGTCCTGCGGGGACAGGACGCGATCTCTCGTCGACATCGAGCGAACGGAGTGGCGTTTCGGGTTTGAATAGGTGAGAGAAGCTGACTATCTTTCGCGCTTCAGAAAGAGAATCACCATACTGCGGTGAGTCATTAATTCACTTCCGGACAATCATCGTCCAAATTGCGGCACTTCCGGACACGAAACTTGTCTCAACTCCGATTCCGGCAGAGCAAATGGGCGGCTCTCGGGAAATCTATGTCTAGAGCAACTTTGCTTATCTGGAACTAATCACGCAATTTGTTAGGTAATTTTAATTAAAGGGCTGAATCAGCGTGAATGGGCTAAGAAAGTGCGCTATTTTCTGTATCCATCTTCTCTCAAGAATGGTTAGGAAGCCTAAAGGAGTTATATCTGGGGCATTTCAACGTACAGACGATGAAGAATTGCGAGCTCTGTGGAAAACCGACCAAGAGCCATACGGCTAGAGACATCGCAATCTGTCACTCCTGCTATACAGAGGAAGACATAGCTAAGAGTCTCTTGGCCGAAGCTGAGGGCAAGGCAGAGGAGGATGAGATGGACGAAGTGTTTGAACAACTCCCGAAACATGAGACGGAAGACGCGTTCTATACTGATCTCTCCCCACTCTATGATTCACTTCGTGACTCAGTGGACGATATGCGAGACGCGACACCGCCGCCTGACGACGTGATCCAAGAGCTACGAGACCTGCTCGGGAAGGCAGACACCCGGCAATTGATTGGGTCTCTTGGAGAGAATTTTGTTGGCTCAGCCACGATAGCTGTAGATCCGGATACTCACGAAGACGGAGTGGGCATCCCGCCTAAGATGATCGAGTATCTGCTCGGATTGGTGTGCACAATTGACCCCAGTGAGGGAGGTGAAGTCCCGTACGATGACATCCATGACACCACAGACAAGCTCACCCAGTCGTTGCTCTTCCAACTCGTCGATGATGATGTCGACATCAAATCACTATCTGAAGAGGAACAGCAACAGCACTTCATTGAGGGCGAGGTCCTAACCCGGGAACTGACCGCTGGCCGGTTCGTGTATCCCGGCCAGTTCCTTGATGCAGCAGAACGAGCCTATACGCCGCACAACAACGTCCTAAAGGATGAGCTTGGGTTCACCATCCAGGAGGCGATCCAATTTGCCACGGAACTCTCACAGCTGTACAATGGACGGTACCAGCAGATGATGGACCATTTTCAGGAGTTCGGGCGTATTTCGCGCACCATGCATGGTAGCTTCGTCCGGCATGTGGACGAGAACAAGAATGACGCGGAAGGTGCTGAGGCGTATCTTGAATCCGACGAGTTTGAGGAGGCCCGCCAGGAGGCTCACAATGCTTGGGACCGGTATGAAGAAGCCAAGCGGTGTCTCTGGGTCGCAGAGGAGACGCTCCTTGGCCAGTTCTCGGATAACGAATATGCCTTCAAGGCATTTCTTGAACGAATGTCCGTCACGGTCGGATCAGTGCCAGAGGCAAACTTCACCTATCCCTACGAACACAATCCCCTGCACGCATCCCCGATCCTGGAAGACGACGCTAGTTACATCATCCCACATTTCCATGCCTTCCTCCGTGCCCTCGCTGAGACATTCTACTACGATCTAATCGATCTCCCTGGCTATGGGAGCCAAGATCAACATGGCGGCGAATTCGGTGAAAAGTGGGGAGACTACGTCGAGGGATGGGCACACGACAGCCTACGAAACCTGTTCCCGGATGATGCAATCTACCTGAACCCGACTTACACGGTGAACGGTGACGACTATGAAACAGATCTCGTTATTATCCACGAAGACACCTGTCTCGTGATTGAATGCAAGACACAGAAACTCACCCTTCCGACACGGCGCGGTGACTACCAACGAGTTAAAGATGACGTCCTTGACGGAATTGGCGACGGCCACGACCAAGCCGCTCGCCTTATCGATCATATCCAAGACGGGACGGTCACCGAACTCAAAACGAATGGCGGTACTGAATGCATCGATACCAGTTCCATCGATGACGTCCTTCCTATCGTTGTACTCCGCGAACAGTACGACTGGATCGCCACGACCGAATACGGCACCATCGCTGACATTGACGATGATCTGTCCTACGTCGTAAGTGTCTACGACTTAGAAGTCATTACCGAGTGTCTCGAGTCACCTGATCGGTTTACCGACTATGTCACGAAACGGATCGAGCTTTCCCGGACACAGAAACTCGCCAGTCCCGATGAACTTGATTACCTCGGCGCCTACATTGACAATGATCTGGAAGTCATAGAATTTGAAGATGATCTACGTGTCCAAATGACCGACTTCGCGCATATTGTCGAAGACCGCGTCGGCAACCAGTTCTATCCGGACGAACTTGGGCCCAACGAGATATTCATTGATGAGCCAGACGACTAAACTGTCACCGAAATACCTGGCCGAGACAAACTCACCTCAAAGCAATCTACAAGATTGTCCACTTGAACCGTGACCTCACACCACGCCGGAACGAAGCCGGGTTCCTTGTGGATCGCATCGTCTTTGAGGGTGACACGGAACCATTCGCGGTCGTTGCCACGTTAAAGCGTCAGTCTGACTTCGCTGGAGTGGTACGCCGCCTCGTGGATGCCGAACCAAATCTCCGGTGTGTCTCCGTCGGTTTCTTCCACGGACTAGACGCGATTGCAGTAGGATAAATGATAATTCATCCATCGATAAGTATACCACATTCCAGAAAGTTTTGACGAGGGAATGGAGACGGTTACCGTATCTGGCCTAACGGGATATTCCATTACTGACCATTATCGTAAGGCCATCCGCGCCATTGACCGGATTGGTGAACTTGAGGAGGGCAGTAGTATCACAATTGACCTTAGTAACAACAACTGGTTTACTCCAGTTTTCCTGACTCCCCTGTCAGTTAAACTCAACCAACTACGGAATAGAGGGACAGAGGTATCTGTAAACCTCCCGCGCCACACAGGCATTCAGATTTATATGGATCAAATTGGGTTCCCATTTGGAGCTAATAACCCCCGGCAGCAGTACAAGCGTCATTTGCCTCTGTGCCGGTTGAATACAGATGATGATGATGATGCAATCGACGTAATCGGTCAAGAACTCCGTCGAATCATAAAGCGGCATTTCGGTGGTTTAGATGCAGGCCAAACACAGGGGATTAACCTCCCAATCAGTGAGATCATCGATAATGTGGACCAACACTCAGAATGTAATTGTGGAGCGGTTCTTGTTCAACAATATGAGGATCGAGGCTGTCTTGATATCTGTATCGTAGACGATGGAGTGACCATTCCTGGCAACTTTGAAAAACATGGCAAGGAATTTGACTCAGACTACGACGCCATTCGATTAGCTGCCACGGGGGAAGTTTCCACGAGAGGGAATGAAGGACACCGTGCCCGTGGGTACGGGATCAGATCAATGACTAAGCTGATTACTGATGGTCTCAACGGAAAGGTTCTGATATCCTCGCGAGACGCAACTCACTTTCATGCGGCGGGTCAATCACCGAGGCAGGTACTACATGGTAGGAGTTGGGCTGGAACATTGTTTCTCGGTCGGATGGACCTCCCCGGTGAAGACTTTCGGGTAAATGACTACGTCTACTAATGGCATATGTAAATCATAACAAATATATCGCCCCTCTGTATTGTGTATCGTGATAGCCCAATGAGCCACGTTTATGTGGTTGAATCAGATGCAATTATAACGCGGAATAAGGCCGAACAAATTGCATCTGCCGCAAAAGAGCAAGAGTGCTCCGCGATTGACCTGATTAATGTTGAGTTCGTCAGCCGATCAGTCGCTGATGAGCTTAATCATCATAGCAAGCAGTACGATCTGGAGTTGGTGAATGTCCAGGACCCAGTTCAGTCTCTCCTGGATGTCGTGTCAGGGGATCCGCAAGCAACTGCTTGACCAGGTAATTCTGGAGGTCTTACTCGTTCTTCTTATCAATCCCTGACAGTCAGGAACTGAAACTTTCATATTCGGATTGGCAAGCGAAAGCAAGATTTAGACAACGAAAGAATTCGCTCTGGGATTCCATTGACTTCATCCCACTCGATATCTGTGCACGCTTTAGAAAAATCACGGTGCACTCGTCAGCTACAACGATTTTATCAGAGAGTGCAACATCTATCGGGCAGCCTCAATCGATAGATACCGCGTCCCCCGTCCACTCCCCTGCTTCCGGATACACCCGTACCGAACGAGGACGTTCAGATACCGGCGACGGTCGCGACCGTGCGCGTCCGGATACTCCACTTCGAACAGGTCGGCCAACTCCCCGGCCCGAATCTCGCCCGCGTCGTCGATCATGTGCTTCAACAGTCGATGCGGCGTGTCCAGCCGCTCGACGTTGTACCGACGGATCGATTCCATCGCCGGTTCGCGGACGTCGGCGATCAGCGCCGGGGTGACTCGTTCGTCGCGGGCTTTTCCCTCGACGTAGGCTTCTCGGAGGATCGAGATCGCCTCGCGAGCGTTCCCGGCGGCGGTGTCCGCGATCAGCTCCAGCGTCCCGTCCGTGATCCCCGAGAGGTCGCCCGCGTCGACGCGCGACTGGAGGATGTCGACGAGTTCCGACTGACTGTACCGCTTGAGTTCGATGTGGGGGCCCGTGCGGAGGCGCGAGGATGTCGCGGCGTCGAGGCGTGCCGCGAACCGCTCGTACTCGTGGACGACGAAGATCGGCGTCACGCCGTCCGCCTCGAAGAGGACGTGCGGGAGGTGTTCGTCCTCGATGTGTTCCGCCTCGTCGAGCGTGAGGACGATGGGCGAGTCGGCGTCCTCCAGTTGCGCGAGGTACGACGACGCGGCGTCCGCCTTCGGCGACGAGCGCGTCTTGAGGTCGGCGTCGACCAACGCCTCTTCGAGGATCGCAGCGCGTGAGCGTGTCCGGAGGCAATCGACGTGTGCGGTGTTCACCGCCGTCTCCCGGCGCAGCTCGCGGACGGCGAACCGCGACACGGCCGTCTTGCCCGCGCCCGTCGGCCCCGAGATACAGATCGGGTACGCTGGGCGGTCCGAGCGCAGCGGGTCGAGGGCGTTCGCGAGCTGCCCAAGCGCGGCGTCGCGGTGGGGCATCCGCTCGGGGACGCGGTCGAGTTCCAGGACCCGCGGGACGGATGTACTCACTCCCCCCGCCATTGGTGCCGTGGGTGGATCCAGTCCCAGTCGTCGAGGTCGACCTCGGCGAAGTACTCCTCACGTCCGGCGTACCGGATTTCCTCGGGTACGTCCCGAGCGAGATCGTCGACGCCGTCGACGTCGAACCCCGCGGCGACGACGTGGTTCCAGAAGTAGTCCCAGTACAGCGCGACCTCACACTCGTTCACGAGTCCGAGGAGTTCGTAACGTCCTTCGTCAGCGTCGGTGAGGTGGCGTGTGAGGGTGATCGCTTCGCTTGGGGAGCGATATTCGGCAATCGTCCACGCGAGTTCCCCTTTGATATGGGTGAAGACGCCCTGATTCGGGCTTGACTTTGACATCAATTCGTTACCATCGTGGTTCGGTATTAGAAGCGAGCCAAGGGCGGAGTGGAAGTAGAAGGACCCGGATGCGGGTGCAAATGCTAGATGAAAGTAGAGTGCAAGGCGTAATTATTACAGGCTGAACTTTCTTCCACAGATTCAAGACACCCACTCGAACAGTTGTTATTATCAATGAAAGCGGATGCAGATACCAGACGACTCGTTATCGCGTTCTCCGCGCTCCTAATTCTCGCCCCACTCGCAGGCTGTGGTGCGGCGATTGAGGCGACAGGCTTGGACAGTGGACCGACTGTGTCGGACGTCCGACTCGAGGAGTATGAGAATCGACCGATCCTCGCATTCAACTACACTGTTGACGACTACTCTGACGCGCTTCTCGAGGGGCCATCCGGCCAAGTGATTCAAGAAGCAAAGCTGGAACCGGATCAGGAAATCGCAGCGTTCAGCCTCACTGATCCCCGTCCCGGGAATTACACGGTTATCCTCCAGCAAGGAGGCGAGACCCAATCCAAGACAACGGTCTCGTATGAAGGATCTTCAGCCGAGGTTACGAGTACCGAGGCGACTTGGTCTGGGAATACGCTCCAGCGCGTGAGCGTGACGGTGACCAACGGCGGCGACCTCCCTGTCCAGATCTCCGAAGCAGTCGTGAGTGCTCGCGACTCCGAGATGCAGTCGAGCCCGTATGCCTGGGTGATGCCTGGAGAGACGCAGACTTTCTCGGTCACACCATCTTTCGGAGAGGTGTCAATCGACTCAGCGGGCGAGGTTCGCGGCGCAGTCACGCTCTCAACCTCTGCCGACGATCTCAGCGGCTCGTTTACTAAGACATTCGAGGGACCTGATTTAGCCATCACAAACGTCGAGCCTGTCTGGGACGGAGGCTCTCTCCAATCCGCCCGCGTTACCGTGGAAAACCAGGGAGACCTCACGGCCAAAGCTTGGGCAGGCATCCAGAAAGGCGACGAAGTGCTTGCATCAACATACAACGAATCAATCTCTCCCGGTCAGAGCGTAGAATACGAAATTACGCACTACAGCGGAACTGTCTACGAACCAGATACGTCCGGAGAGATTCAACTCCAGGCGATTGTGAACTCTCCATCTGGATTCACAACTCAGGAGTTCACTCAGCAGGTCGCTTCAGCGAGTCTCAATATAGATTCGTTCACTCCTGTTTGGGAGAACGGGCAACTCGTTAGTGCGACCTTCACCGTGTCGAACGAGGGTGACGTCGCCACCGATTTCTCCGTGAGCCTCATGGTCAACGGGCAGGAAGTCCAGGAAGGATCGACGAGTCAGTCGCTTGCTGGTGGTGCGACCGAAGAATACGAACTTACGGACGGTACTTGGGGTACTAGTTCTGCACTGTTCACCACAGATGGCGGTGAAGAGACCGTGAAACTCGAATTGACTGGTGCTGGGGATCCTGTTACTGCGAGTAGTAGCAGGGAGTTCACCGGACCAGACGCACGGCTCAATAGTGTCGATGTGACCGCATACGGGAACTACAACAGCGATACCTCAGACCTTTCAAGCCTGACTCTTGAAGTTCAGAACACCGGCGATTCAGTTCTTGTATACGATTCCGTCGAATACGAGATCGATGGTGTGAGCGCGACTGAATCGCTCTCTTTTGACGCAGAGATCGATCCGGGCGCAAGCAAGACAGAATACCTCTACCCCGACCTCACGGTCACTCCGGGAGACCACGAACTGACGATCAAGTTCATCCACGACGGAGAAGTCATTGACACCGAAACAGCGTCTGTGACAATCTCGGGCTAATCACCTCATAGGTTTAGTTCGCACCCGTCACGATTCATTATCTACACTTGGTCTCCCCAAGAGTTCTGAATCAACTTCTTAGGGGTCTTTGACTCGGATACGGGTGGGGTCGCGCGCCAATGTCACGGGGATCCGCGATGTATGCACGCCGACCGTATGCACACCCACCGCGAGCGGGGGTCCTCGTGCATACATCCGGACGGTCGCTCGCGTCGAGTCCGCATCTCCGAGCGACCGCGCAGGTGGGGGTATATAATGCGCGACCCGTCCAGTAACTCCAGATCGACGCGATCCGGACTCCGCTCATACATACGGTTATAAACGGGGGAGGTCAGCCGCCGAACATGGGCACCGACCGAACGACCCTACGCCTCTCGGACGAACGGAACGACTGCTGGACCAAGCCGCCGGGATCGTCGCGGCTGGCACCGACGACGATCCGCCGCGGTCCGACGTGATCGACGTGGCGCTTACTCACCTCGTCCAGTCGGCGCGGAACGTCGAGGACGCGAGGGAGGACTACGACCCGCGGACGATCCAAGATATTGCGAACACCGACGTCCTCTGGTTGTATTACCGGACGAGTATCGAGAGCCGGTGGCGATAGCTCGATCTGAATCACCTGTTAGTGTCGAATTCACTTTCACTCCGCTCTGAACACATTTTTCCCCCTACTTCTCCATCAAACAATAGATAATGCCCCGTACAAGTTCATACGTTTTTGATGTCCGATTTTGGGATGTCGACCATGGCAGCGCAGCATATCTAAGGGTCGGAAGTAAAGATGTGGTGCTGGACTGTGGAGCCAACACCCAGTTCTCACCGCTCAGATGGCTGAATGACTCGTACTATGGGCTGAATACCATAGACTATCTCATTATCAGCCACCCGCATCAGGATCACATCGCTGATCTTGACGTAATGAAAGAGCTGGAATTGCTCTCTTCCGATACACTTCTTCAGCGCCCGAAAGATGCTACAGAACTTGTTGAAGAAAATCTGGATGAGGCCTATGAAAAGGGAATGGAAGATTACATCGAGGACGCGGAGTTCTACCTAAACAGACTGGACGAATTCGACACAACCCCGGATCTCTTCCCATCAAATCCTGAGTGGGCACTAGATAACCCATATACGACAGAGGCGAGAACTGATGGTGGAATACCCGACCAAGGAGCGACTATTCATAACTTTTCAGCTGATGATATCGTTGGTAACGATAACTATGAGAAACTGAACAACCTCAGCCGACTCACAGTTTTCAACAGCTATGGCTTTACTATGGTTTCTGCCGGAGATATACTCCAAGGCGGGATCAATCAAATAAAAGAGGATGAAGAGGCGATGGCTGCGATTTCTGACGCGGATGTACTAGTCGCTCCTCACCATGGTAGGGACAGCAGCTTCGACAGTGAATTCGTTCGCCATATCAACCCTGATTTAGTCATATTCTCCGACAAGACTGCCGAGCATACGGTTAGTGGAAAATATGGGAACCTGGCAAACGGAGCCGCTGTCGAGAACGAACAATCCGGTGAGACGCGGGAACGATTCGTAGTTTCGACTAATTCTGACGGTCGAATCCGGATTCAGGCAAACAACCACTCCGACTGGACAGCAAGTGTCTATGGGCGAGATTATGCCTCGGAGAAAGCTGCATCCAAGAGATATAAAAACTCAGACTGAATCTAGTAAACAATGAGTATAGCACGGACGTTTCAAGCACTGGAGATCTATGATATACTCACAAATCTTGTACCCGGCGGAATCTTGCTTCTCTCGGTGTCTGTCGTCATAAAAATTGAAGAATATGTGAGCTTCCAGAATAGTGGAATTTCTATAGGGATCAGTCTAATCGCAGCATTCGTACTTGGTCACGTAATTCAGGCTATCGCAAGTCAACTTAACGGGACACCCACTCTCTTTGGAAGGATAGTCCGGTCATCTAAAGGTGAAGATGTCGACGACCTTTCGGTTAGAATCACTCATATAGAGGAGTCTCTGTGGCCGATGGTCAAACGGAAATTCAGCCTACCAGAAGATTTCGATGACTACGGAGCTTTGATGCGATTATTGATTAGTCATCTCGAAACGATACCCGCAACTAGGGCCCTACGATTCCAAGCCTTGTTCTCATTTCATCGTAGTATGTGGGCAGTCTCGATGATTGTAGCGGGGTTAGTAATGGTCGGAGTGTTCCTCAAGTGTCTCGGAATTGTCGCAGTTCGGTCATATTTGATACTGGTAGTGACTGCGATTGGTTCTCTGATGTCGATTCTGATCTTTAGATCGAGGAAAGAGAAATTCAACCGACTGTTTGTTCAATATACAATTGTAGACTTCTACTCTGACCAGATAGACGAAGTATCTCGTCTTAAGCGCCCGGCTGAATAATATTAGCCGCTCCCGGGACGAAGATCCCGTCCCAGTCAGTCGGCTCCCAGAGGCTTGCTTGAGCTGACTTCGTTCTCAAGGAATAGCTGTCCCGCGACCCGCCGGATCGGCGCGCACTCGTGCAGCTCCGGAACGTCCCCGTCCTCGGGGACGCGCACGAGGTACGTCCGCTCCCCCAGCCGTTCGGTGAACGCCGTGGTGTTCTCGGGAAGGTCGCCCTCGTCGTCGAGGATCCCGTCCCGCTCCAGAAAGTCCGACCGCTCCAGCACGATCCCGACGGAGTCGGTCCCGATCTTCCGTAGCTGTCTGTGTGGCATATTCGGCGGCTACCCTCGGGGTGTGATAAAACCCCGCCCGAGGGGAGGACACCCCAAGGGGACCCCTACGGGGAACCCGCTGTTCAAGTCAGGGTATTAGTGAGGGGGAGGGTTCGCCGCCCGTATCGGCCCGCGGTTGGCCGACGGAGAACCTATGAGTACGAAACGCGGGGCTGACGCCCCCACGACGGACGGTGAATCGGACGGAACTACTCTCGCGGACCGGCGGACGTTCATCAAGGGCGTGGGCGCGACAGCCGCGACGCTCGCGACGGCTGGAGCTGCGAGCGCCCAAGAGACGACAACCGCGGACGGACCGGAGTGGACGACGGGACGCGACGGCCTCGCGTGGTCCTCGGACTACGTCCAAGACCCGTATATCGCGGAGGGGGCGCTGACGCGCGCCCGGCACCGCATGGTGTGGTGCCGTTTCAGCCGCCGGCGGGGGGCGTGCTGGGACCGGCAGGGCCGCGGGGGCCCGAGGGTGTCGGTTTAGTCGGTGCATCTTCGGGCGACTTCTCGCCGGAGACGAGGAAGTCCGCGAGGTTACCGATCAACACCTCGTTGTCACCGCGGTAGGCGTCGTCGGGCGCGAGGAAGTCGCTGTCTCCGATGACCGCGACGTTCCCCTGCTGCGCGGCGACGGCGTAGCTGCCGTCGCGGCGGGTCGTCGACCGGGTCGTTCCGTCGGCGCTCGCGAGCGCGACGGTCGCGTCTCCACCGACGACGACTGGCGCGGCGTCGCGAAGGACAGCGTTCTCGACGCCGTCACCGAGCGATCCGTTCGCTCCAGCCGCCGAGACAGCCGCGTAGTTCCGCTCGGAGTCGGTTTCGTAGAGGTACCCCGCTTGGAACGCCATCTCGTACTGCGAGGAGAGGTGCGTCGTCGACGGGCCGCTCGATGCCGTCGGGAGGCCGAGAAGGCCGCCGAGGAGGCTGCTCAGGCCACCCGAACTCGCGGGATCTGAGAGCACGACGAGCCGGCCGCCAGCGTCGGTGAACGCCGCAATTCCGGAGAGTTCGGCGTCGCTGTAGCGCTGGGTCGGCGCGATCGTCAAGAACGCGTCTGCCTCACGCAGCGAGTCGTTCAGCGTCGCCCGCCGGTCTGCCTGGGGGTCGAAGAACTCGACCGTGTGGCCGTTGGCGACGAGCGTCGAGACGAGTGGGTCGATCGACTTGGCCGACGGTGCGGCGCCGTGGCCGGCGTCGACGACGATCGTCTTCGGCTCGGCGTCTGCCTCCATCTCGATGCTCCCGTCTTGCGGGGCTTCGTCGATGAGGGTGTTCCCGGGTTGGAATTGCGGGTTGTCGAGTTGTGTGGGCGCGGGCGTCTGTTGACTCGTCACGAGTGGGACCGCTGCCGCGGCGCCGACGATAACGACGACAACGAGCAGGAACGTCCCGACGAGTCGGAGGGGATTAGCTTGCATTGTAGATCACCACCTCGTCGGCGGGTTCGCCGACGGTCATGTAGTAGCGGTACGGTGAGTCAGTCGACTCCGAGAGGACGACGGTGCCGTTTGCGGTCTCCTCGAACAAGAGGAGCCCCATGCTCGGGCTGGCGTCGCGACGGGTCACGTCGTAACTGTCGAGGCCAGCCTCGTTGGCGGCGTAGTCGACCGCGTCGGCGGTCGTGCCGACCTCGTCGACGAGCCCGTTCTCGACGGCACGGATGCCGATGTACGTCTTCGCGTGTTCGAGTTCGGTGCGGCTCATGTTCAGGTCGCGGTGCTTCAGGACGCTCTCGACGAACGCCGACTGGAGTTCCTCGACCTCGCGTCGCGTCTGGTCAGCGCGCCCAGACGCCTTGTCCGGGCCGCTCTTGATGTAGCTGGAGGGTGTGTCAGGCGGTGACGTCGCGATCACACCGACAGAGCCGACCTCTGCGGCGGGCAGCGTGAAGATCCGGTCGGTCGGCGCGACGGCGTAGTAGCCGCCGGAGGCCGCCATCCCTTGGACGCTGGAGACGACTGGCATCACGGCCGCGGTCCGTTCGACGGCCATGTAGAGCCGTTCGCTCTGGGCGGCCGATCCGCCGGGGCTGTCGACGCTCAGTACAACTGCCTCGATCGAGTCGTTCGTCCGTGCGTCTCGCAGGTGGGCGACGGCCTCGTCGACCGAGGACCCGGAGATGGAACTGCCGATGGAGACGACCATCACCGTTCCGTCCGGGCCGCTCGTGGCCTGGTGCGCCACCGGCGCGAGCACGGCACTCGTGAGGAGGGCTGCGACCACGACGAGCAGGAGTATCGTCCTGCTCGACGGGTCTGGTTTAGAGGGCATTGCGTCTGGACGTTTCGACTACCCAATATAATTCATTCGAAATTACTGAACGTTCAGCTAGTGAATAACCGCAAGACGGCGGAACATCACCTATCGGGAAAGTTGCCAGTGAGTGGGAGAATTATCAACTATCAGGAGATACTTTGTCCAGCGGGAAGACTGGCAACCGACGGGAAACTGCGAGTGTCGTCTACGGGCCGAGCGGGACCTCGTTCGGCGTCGCGAAGATCGTTCACCGCGACCGACGACTGACGATCCAAGAGGCCTACGCGCTATTTTTGACGTCGTGCGTTCCGGATGTCAGGTCGACCACAGTGTGGCCGTGTTTCACCGACGCAGTAGTAGCGGCTCTGCGTAGTCACGCTCCTCTGCGATGTTCTTCGACAGCTCCAGCCGGACTACTCCAACTCCGCTCGCGACCCACGTATCAGGGCGACGTTGCCCGGGACGTCGTGCACGACGCGCTCGGTGACCGCGCCGTAGGGTATCTTCGCGCCGTCAGCACGCCCCGAGAGCCCGACACAGACCGTGTCGTACTCGCTGGCCGCCTCGACGACGGCACGCCCGACGTCGTCGTCGACGACGACCTGCGTGTCGTACTCGCTCGGGTCGAGCCCGGCTGCCTCGGCGGCGTCGGCGATCACTGCTCGCCCGCGTTCCTCGGCGTCGAAGTCGTGCTCGTGTCGTGGCGTCTGGACGTTCAGCAGTGTCGGAACGGTATCGTCGACGCTCGCGAACTCGACAGCCTGGTGTGCGACGACGGGCGCGTTCGCCCCCGGCGCGACGAACGCCACCGGCACCCCGATGGTGTCGGATTCGAGGTTGACGAGCGAGATGTCACATCTGCACTGGCGGACCACCGGGTCGACGACTGGTCCGAAGACGTGGTCGTCGCCGTCGTCGAGCGTTCCATCCCAACCGAGGATGACCTCGTCCGCCGCCTCCTCCTCGATGACGTCGAGTATCGCCTCGCCGACGTTGGAGGCGACCACCGCTCTGGTACGGAGGGTGACGTCCATCTTCGTCGCGATGTCGTGGGCGTTCTCCAGGAGGGTCCGCTGGTGGTCCGCGCGGTCGGCTTCGAGGTTCACGAGCGCCGAGGGGTTGTCGACCGGTGTGACGTTGACCGCGACGACCTCTGGCGTCCCACGGTCCTCGTTTGTGTGTGCACTCGCAGCCGCGAGTTGGAGCAACCCCCGCTGTGTCGCGGGGTTCGCCACCGGCACGACAACGCGGAACGGTTCGGCCGGGGGCCCGTAGATCGCCTCTCTCAGGAGTCCTTCGCTCACGACGCGTCCTCGGGTGTACGTGAGGTACCAGGCGACGCCGAAGGCGACGATACCCGTCCCGATGACGACGACGACGGTCGCCATCTGCGAGACGACGACGACCGACGAGACGACTCCCAGAATCGGGACAGCAGGGTAGAGGGGTTTCGGGAGCGTGAACGAGGGGTCGTAGTCCTCCGGGTCAGCACGCCGGAAGACGACGAGCGAGACGTGGACGAGCGAGTAGGCGACGAGGAAGCTGAAGCTCGCGGCCTCCGCGAGCAGTGCGATGATCGTGTCCACCTGCAAGCCGGCGAGGATCAGTAGCGTCGTCACGCCGCCGGTGGCCGCGATCGCTCGATGGGGTGTGTAGAAGCGCGGGTGGTTCACGTTGAACCAGTCGGTCACCACGCCGTCTCTGCCCATGGCGTAGATGACTCGCGAGGCCGCGAGGATCGAGGAGTTCGAACTGGATATCGCCGCGATGATGGCCGCGAAGACGATGGCGACCACCCCCGCCGGACCGAGGTAGACGACGGCGACGTCCGAGACAGGAATCGGCGAGTCGCCCAGCGACTCGAAGGGGACAACGCCGGTGCTGACGAGCATGACGAGGACGTACAGGAGCGTCACCAGCACCACCGAGAGGATCATCGACAGTGGGATGACCCGACTCGGGTTCTTGATCTCGCCGGCGACGGTGGCGATGATCTCGAATCCCAGAAACGAGATGAAGACGATGCCGGTCGTGGCGACGATCCCAGCCGGACCGAAGGGGGCGAACGGCTCGAGGTTCCCGGGGTCGATGAAGAACACGCCGACCGCGACGAACACGAGGATGATTGCGGTCTCGGTGCCGATGGTGACGTTCTGGAAGGCGCTCGACTCCTCAGTCCCGTAGTAGTTGACGCCGAGGAGGAGCGCCAGCCCGACGAGCCCCAGCGCGACGATGAAGATCCGGCCGTCGAGAAACGGAATCGGCTCGACGAGGTACTGGCCGAAGCCGATCATGTAGAACGCGCTCGCGAACATCAGCCCCGTCCACATCCCCCAGCCGACGATGGCACCGAACAGCCCACCGAGGGCGCGGTTGACGTAGTGGTAGCTCCCGCCCGCGATCGGCATCCCCGTCGCCAGTTCGGACAGCGAGAGTGCCGCGAGTAACGCGACGAATCCGGCGAGCGCGTAGGAGATCGAACTCGCGGGGCCGGCGGTCTCGGCGGCGATGCCCGGGAGGATGAAGATGCCTGCACCAATCATCGTGCCGCCGCCGAGCGTCATCGCCTCGACGAAGCCGAGCGTTCGCTCGAGTTCGCCGCTTTGCCCGCTCATCGATCCCGCCCCCCACGCCCGATCGGTGGTGTCACTCGACGTTCCTCACGATGAGCGCCGGCACGTCGAGCGCGTCGACGATAGTCGACAGCCGGTCACCGATGATCCGTTCGCGCAGTGAGGGTTCGGTCTCGCCGAGGACGACGAGGTCGTACGTCGCTCCGAGGTCGACGATATCCGCCACCGGGTCACTGTCCTGTGAGACCTGCCAGTCGACTCGGTCGCGGTCGACACCGTACTCGGCCAGCCGGTCGACGGCACCCATGAGCAGGAGTTCTCCCTGACTCGGGTCGGTATCCTCCCCGACCGAGTGGAACAGCGTGACCGTCTCGTCGCCCGCCAGCAGTAGGTCGGCGACGACCCCGAGGATCCGGTCGAGGTTCACATCTCCCCGGAGGGGGACGAGCACGCGACCAGTGCCAGCCGAACGACCGGTCGTCAGCACTGTGCTGCTGTCGTACTCGTCTGCGATCCGGTCGATGGTGGCCTCGCGGTCGTGGGTGAAGACGAGCACGTCGTCGACGGCACCGTACTGGTCGGCGAGGGCGGCCAACTGGCCTGCAGCTTCGGAGCCGTGCTGGTCTCTGACCAGCGCCGGTTCGGCTTGGTCGGGGACTGGAAAGTACCCAAGGAGGACGACCTCGACGGCACCGAGCTCTTCGAGGACGTCGAGCTCGGGCGGCGCTGGCTCCGAGACGTCGAACGGGACGAGGATTGTTAGCTCGCCGATACGAACCATGCTGGATCCACAATCCACGTCAGATCGTTTCAATGCTTCGCGCAGTGGGTCGTCACCGCCGAGGGCGCCGCGTTTTGAACGAGGACGTCGCCGTCAACCGACCAACACGACGACGACTGCGACCGCCCGCTCACCCGGGTGGCGGCGTTGCGAGCGCGTCCACACTCCCCAGCCGCCGCCGATCCGACAGTCATCCGCGGTGTCGAACTGGTCGAGCTCCGCCGCCGCTTCGGGGTCGACGACGTGCGTCTCCCGAGGCACCTGTGTGTCCTCGACTTCGGACAGCACGTCGACTCGCCGTCGGTGCCCGGTCCCGGTTAGCAGGATCACGTACCATACTGTGGTCGTCGAGGAGGTTCGAGTCCTGGAGCACGCTGCTCTCGTCGGTCACTCGTCTTCGCTGAAATGGCGGCAGAAGGGCCTGTTAACGGAAGTGCTCGTCAGTCGTCGGCCGGCGTCAGCAGATGCGAGCGCCGTTCGACTTCGTTGCTCGCCACTGCTCCGATCGCGTCGGCGTTCACGAACAACAGCCCGGCGATGCCGACACGCATGAGCAGATCGATGTAGAGGTTCACGGAGGTGTTGACGAACTCGCCGAGTACGCCGAATAGGGCACAGACTGCGTACACGATCAGCATCGCCATGAGGAACAACACGAGGTTCCGGCACTTCCAGTGGAGCAGTCGTCGGTCGGCGGCCATCGATTCGGCGGCGCGCCAGATGGGGCGCACGAACAGTGCGGCGACGACGAACCAACCGACGATCACCACCGCTGCAGCAGCGAGTGCCCCCGTCTCTCCGACGTAGCCGGCGTACGGGAGTTCGAACGCGACTCGTTGGATCGTCACGATGATCGCGGCGGCACCGATCAGTCGGACGGATGCGCCCGCCAACGCGGCGGTGATCGCGTACACCCCAGCGTACGCGATCACGTCGTCGACGAGGTTCGGGAGGTCGAGCGTCCCGCCGGCGAACTCCACGGTGACGCCCAGCCCCATCAGCACGTACGCGACCGTCGACACGCCGATGATCGCCGTGGCAGCGCCGCCGATTCGGCGTGCCGGCCCCTCGAGCGAGCGGAGGCGGACGAGCAGCACCGCGAACACCGCTGCGTACGCAAGCGCCGCACCGAAGTACATCGTCGAGTCGGCGATCATCGTGCCCCTCCATCGGTCGCGACGGCACCTGCCTCACCGGGTGCGGTCGCGGCTCCGGTTGGCCCTGTAGCACGCGTCTCGAAGCTCTCGAGTTCCTCCTGCAGTTCCGCGGTCGCGTCCGTCAGCTGTTCCATCCGCGACTGCATCTCGCTGAGTGTCTCGGCGTTGGTCTCGGCGTCCTCGGCGACAGCGAGGCCACGTTCGGCGACGGACCGAGCGCGTCCGGCCACCGAGTCGATGGTCGCGGTCACCTCCTCGGTCGTCGCCGCGGTGTCGTCCGTCGCCCTCGCGATCTCGGTGACGGAGTCGTCGACCTTCGCGGCGATCGCGTCGAGGTCGACGAACGTCTCGCCGCTGGCTTTCGCGGTCTCGATCCCGTCTCGAAGACGTTCGCGTGCCGTCTCCAGTTCCGCAGTCACGTCGTCGACGTCGGCTTGCGTCTGCGACACCGCCGTCGTGATCGCTTCGGACTGTGACCGTGTCTCTTCGGCCAACGTCTTGACCTCGTTGGCGACGACGGCGAACCCGTCACCGTCCGCCCCCGACCGGGCGGCTTCGATGTTCGCGTTCAACGCAAGCATGTTGGTCTGCTCGGCGATCTCGTCGATGAGTTCGGTCGACTCACCGACCTCGCTCATCCGTTCGTTCAACGACCCGACGACGGCCGAGAGCTCGTCGAATGCGGATTCCAACTCGATCATCTCGTCGATGGTGTCGGTGGCCTGCTGGCTCCCCGACTCACTCAACGACGCCGCCTCGGCGCTTTGCCCGGCGACGGACTCCGCCGTCGCGGCGATCTCTTCGACGGCGGCCGACAGGTCGGCGGCTTCCGCGCTGGCCGACTCAAGTTCGTCAGCCTGTTCAAGGATCTCTTCGGCGTACTCCCGGAGGTCGTCGGCGAACTCGTACTGCGTCGACTCGACGGCAGTTGCGTCCTCGTGGAGCGACTCGCCGACGGTGTCGACCTCGGCGGCGAACTGTCGGATCCCACGAATCGTCTCCGAGAGCTCGACCGTCATCTCGGTGTAGGCGGTACCGATCGCGTCCATCGCCTCGATGTCCGTCTGCGTCGGCACGTCTGCGACGAACACGCCGTCGGAGACGTCGTCCATCGCGTCTGCGAACGTCGCGGCGTGGTCGAGCAGTTCCTCGTTCAACCGCTCGGACTCCTCGCGGGCGTTGACGGCTCGAGCTTCCGCAGCCTCCGACTCCTCGAAGGCGTCCCGCAGCGAAATCCGCATCTCTTCGAACGCGTCGGCCAGTTCACCGAACTCGTCGTTCCGCTGTGACGACACGTCGACGTGTTCGTACTCACCGCGACCGATCGCCGACGCGGCGGCGATCAATCGACGGAGTTCGACGCCGACGTTGCCGCCGATGACGATACCGACGACGCCGATGTTGAGCGTCATGACGAGTAGCGTACCGACGAGCGCTCCCAGGCCGTTCGATCCCGTCGTCGTCACGTACACGGCGAATGTCGCGCCGAATCCCAACGTCACGACGACTGCACCCACCAGCGCGACCGCGATTCGCCGTGTGTACTTCCTTGTAACTCGTTGAAAAGGTCTCATTTGCTTCGACCGGGATGACCCCACCATTTAACGATAACTAGCTGGGTTTCAATACTGAGAACAGAAAAAGGCGTGGACGAGACCGCCGTGCTCAGTTCGCACGTCCTCGCCGACGCGACCCGGCTACGTCGTGAGGTCGCTGCTGTCGCGACGTGAGCGGCGTGTGAAGGACGGCGAGTGGAACTCTCCTGTCAAATGCTACCGAGCGACTGTACAGTGCGGTCCCACTCACGACGCCGACGACACTGTCGCTGCGTACGTGTGTTGCAAAGAGTGGGACGCTCCGTCGGTTATTGGCGGCCGGCTCCCGTTCGGATTTGGAACACTCGTGACCGTGGGACCCAGTTCGACCCGTCCCCGCCAGTGATCTTCACCCACCCCGAGTAGATCTCCACCGCGACGCCGTCGAGTCCGTACTCGTCGCCGCGTTCGCTCTCGTACGTCACCGTGGCGTTCTGGATACGCTCGATCGGTTCGTCCATGCGAGTGGGGTCGGCGTCCCGCTTTGAAATAGCTATGCGAGGGCGTGCGGATACCGGGCCAGCGATCTCACGCACTCGGCGCGGGCCCTCTTCAGCGTCGCGAGCAGGAGCGTGCCGAACCCCCATCCACCGTGACCACCTCCGCATCGCAGACCGATGGCGTTTACAGGTGATTGACCATTCGCGCTACTATATGGCAGACTCGCCCTCCACCGAGGAACTGCGCCGCATCAGGTACCTCCTCCTCTGGCTGATTCTCGTCGTCGCCGCGAACGGGGTGTACGCGCCGGGCGAGTACGGGGGACTGACCGAGGTCGGCTACCTCGTGCTCGTCGTCCCCCTGTTCGTCGTCCCGTTGTACTTCGTCGTGAAGGTGGTCGACGTCGCGACGACCACGACGCCCAGCGACGACTCCTGAGTCGGTGCGCTCGCGGTCACGGGATCACTCATCGTCGGCCTCACCCACCCGAGGACCTGTCCGACGACGGTCTGTGATGGACTGGACGATATCCCGATTGCTGGTGGCGACGTGGGGAGTGAACTGAGACGTGTCGGTCAGGGTCGGGTGATCCGGTGATCAGCCTTCATTCCAACCACTGGTGGCGCGGATGCACTAGGTCCCACTCCTCCAACTCCGCGTTCTGCAGGTACTCGCCCTTCCCGACGTCGCCCGTCGTCTCCGTGCGCTCTTCGTCGAGATTGTCGACGCCGTGCGCGTCGAACCCGACCTCGACGACACCCCGCCAGATGTGGTCCCAGAAGACGGCCGTCTCGCAGTCGTCGCGCAGGCCGAGTAGCTCGAACTGTCCCTCGTCGGCGGCGTCGAGGTGCTTCACCATCAGAATCGCCTCGTTCGCCGAGCGGTGCTCCGCGATGGTCCAGGCCAGCTCCCCGCGAACGTGTGTGAACGTCCCGTCGCTCCTGTTCGACATCGTCTGTGGTGGTGGGCGCCGGGCTAATAGGGGCGAGCCATGGGCGGAGTGGAAGTGAAAGTAGTCGAGAGATATGCTATTCACCCTAGATGTTTATCAGGCCATATCTAGTAGACCGAAATGCCGGCAAGACGATACCGCCGGCACACGGTGACTGTGGGCCTTGATCGATATGGAAGGGGAGAGACTCGACGAACAGGTGTACGACTAAGTCAGCCACAAAGGAGGTGAGCACATGGCTCCAGATACTGCGATTGACCTGGTTCAATCGGCGTTCATCCTCATCGTTGGAGGGTGGGTGCTGATGACCCTGATCGTGAACCTTCCCTGAAGGTCCACGCCTTGCGGTTTTTTACCACAACTCCTCAGCCTCAGCGTCCAACTGCGTCCCCGCGTACTGTAGGTAGTCGTTCGCGCTCGAGAGGTCCGCGTGACCCATCGTCTGCCGGATGTACTGCGGCGTCGCCCCTCGAGCCGCGATCAACGTCCCGTAGGTGTGCCGCAGGACGTGCGGCGAGATCTTCTTGCGGATTTCCGTCGACGCCGCGACGCCCTTTACCCGATTCGTCACCGTCTGCCGCGTCGCCCCGTACTCGGCGTGGTACCCGAAGTAGTCGCGGAGTCGCCGAAGCGTCCCCGGCTGCTTGATCGGGATGCTCCGCGCCGCGTGGTCGGTCTTCGGCGACCAGTCGCCCTCGCGGGCGGGCACGCGGAGCCGTTCGTTCTGCCAGTCGACCCAGTCGTCGGTCATGTGCGCCAGCTCGTCGGCGCGCATCCCGGTGTGGGCAAGCGTGTAGATCGTCACCTGATGGGTGAGGTCGCGCTCGTCGGCGGCCTCGAGCAGGTCGGCCAGTTCGTCTTCCCTGAGGGGTTCGCGTTTCCACTCCATCTGTGTCTGCAAACCCGTTTGACAGCAAAGACCTAGAACGTGGGGTAGGGGCGGGGGTATCGCGGCGCGATTTTACAGACGTGTACCTCTGTAAAATCGATGTGACCTCATTGTGAGTCTGAGAACTGTTTGTCGGTGGCTGAAATGCCACAAGGACGGCAACTCGGTAGATAATTGCTTCAGAACCATTTCTGACAATCTCGTACAAAGGTATATTAAATAGAATACTTGAGCAGAGTTTGGCGATAAGAGTGTCAAATATTTGGTTCAGAAACTACGGTTCGCCTTCGCCTGCTCGTGTTGTTCATCGGGATGGTGGTCTCTTTGTGGACACAGCAGACATCAAAGGCGAGATTGCGCTCCTTGGTGCGACGCCGGAGGAATTGAATATCTCTAGGGTCGGGATGAGTGCCGACGTTCAACTTACACCGGAATCTTTCAGAGAATCGCTAGGTTCCGGTCCCCACTATTTGACTGCGGACATCAATCGCGTGATTGATACAAAGTTTCCAGATTGCACCCCTGGAACAGAGGAGAAGCGTGCTAAGAACCAGCAATATGACGTAGTTAGTTTGGATGAAATCAAGCACCAAGACGGACCTGTGACGGTAGAAGCTTGGGTAAACGTTGTAGGAGTGTTTAACACAGGATATATTCAGCAAAAACTCTGGATCGGTGACAGAGAAACCTCTGAATTCCCTCTTGTAATTAATCAAAAATACGACGGGTATCTTGTTAGAGATGAGAACAAGTACCGGTTTGAAAATGTGATGCCGAATTATAATGAAGAGAAGTTAGAGCTCCAGTTGATCGGAAATGGCTATACTACGATCTCGCATATCACAACAAAGCGAGGTAGCTCAAAGCCAAAATGGCGATGGATGCCCAGATAACTCAGGAGCTTAAATACGGGGTATAAATACTCTATCGGTTGTCCGCACCTCAATGCTACAGGTTTATTTGGAGGTGATAATTTCCAATCACAGTGAAGTATCCCTATGGACTGTCTGAGAGCGAAGTTGTAGAGACGTATGAACGGAGTATTGGCTCAGATTGGCTCCAAAGAAACTTGGACAAAATTGTTCTGTCACTGAAGTATAATGAAACAGAGCCACATGCCTATACGTACGGCGTTGAAGGGATGGTAATTCATCGCATCTCAGAAAGTGTGTTCCAAGTAACTTCGTCTGGACATGTTGGTAGTACGATTAGAGTCAACCGTGAGGGTGTAACGACGGTTGCCGACAGTCTCCTATCGGACCGGAAGGAGATCCCGAAGTGGATCATCACTAATATCGACTCAGAGTCTGAGTTGCCAAGTTTCGTCCCATCTGATGTAGAATTGGGGCCAACGGTCCGATGCCAAGATTGTGGGGAAGAGGCCAGGGCTGACAAAGTGTATACTCAGGGCGATGATGGTCCAATATGTGATGGCTGCTGGGAGTGGCCGTTCGGCCCTAAGAATCGTTGAGAATCATTAGGATAGAGCGGCTAGCACTGAGCAAATCTGAATAATAGTAGATCTGACACATCGATTTTTACAGGGGAACTTCAACTGACAAACATGAGACATTGCGATGGATGTGGTGAAACTATTCTGAATGGTGAATGCAAGGGTTGTGGTACGGAGATTGAGTCAGTGGATCCATTTGTTGAGCGATTAAACGAGAGAAGAACATCCGACCGTGCTCAATGTCCGAAGTGCGTGAACAGAATGTACTCAAATATCAGCGGACCAGGGGAACGGGTATCTGCTCAGATGCGCGATCTCGTGACCGAACCGATTCAAATGGGACGGAAGTGTCCGAGTTGTGGACACACAGAATAGAATTCGAATAGCTCAGGAGATGCTTCTGACAGGAACCTTCGCCTGTTCGTCCCACTCCTCGTGACCCGACGGGCCCCAACCCACTGACTCCCCCACCAGGTCCCGCACCGACCGCGCGTGCATCCGTCACACGTCGACCGGCGTGTCGCCGTCGAATAGCACGAACGCGACCCACGTCGTCCCCAAGTCGCCCGCGAACCGTGGCGCGACAAGCAACCGGAGCTGTCGCCGCCACAGCCGGAACCGTCCCTCGGCCGGGTACTCGTCACCCACCTGCTTGTGCACGGAGTTCATCTCGATCTTCGTCGACGAGCTTCTCCGCGAGGACGTGGTCCTCCCCGCGACTCGCCTCGTCGATCCGCCGCAACTCCGAGCGCGGGAGGTCGCCGATCTCCTTCACCGTCCCCCCGACCGTCGCGAACGCCGCGCGGTCGTAGACCCCAATCGCTGATCCACAGCACACCGGTCAGTGTCAGTCCGACCACACGCTCATAGGCACGTAGCACGACTCGATCAGCATGGGTGACGAACGTGTGTCCCGACGCCGGCTCCTCGCAGCGGTTGCCCTCTCTGGCACGATAGCAGGCTGTACAGGCACCTTCCAGAGCGGGTCCGGTGCGGCCCCATCGAGTGACGGGGCATCGGCCGGCCAAGCGACCTCAGCGGACGCGTCTGGCTCGGCCACCAGCGTCGAGGTCACGGAGGCGGTGACCGGCATCTCAACTCCGTGGGGACTCGCCTTCCTCCCGGACGAGTCTGGGCTCTTGATCACCGAACAGGACGGGAACCTGCTACTGGCGGACGTGGAGTCCGACGAGCAGACAGAACTCGAAGGCGTCCCGGAGGTCTATGCTCGCGGTCAGGGTGGGCTCCTGGACGTGACGCTGCACCCCGACTTCGACGCGAACGGATTCGTCTACCTCACCTACTCCGTCGCGGGCGACGGCGGCTCGACCACACGAGTCGGTCGCGGCCGACTCGAACGCGACGAGGGTCGACTCGCCGACTTCGAACCGATCTACACCGCCCGGCCGTTCGTCGAGTCGACCGGCCACTTCGGCTCGCGAGCGGTCTTCGATCCCGAGGGGTATCTGTACGTGAGCGTCGGCGACCGGCAGTTCAAGAACTTCGGCCCGGACCACGTCGCACAGCAGTTGGACAACGACCTCGGGTCGGTGCTGCGACTCAACGACGACGGGTCTATCCCCGACTCGAACCCGTTCGTCGACGACCCAGACGCCTCGGACGCCGTGTTCACCTACGGCAACCGGAACCCGCAGGGGCTCACAGTCCACCCCGAGACTGGTGCGGTGTGGGAGACGGAGTACGGCGAGCGCGACGGCGACGAGATCAACATCCTCGAAGCGGGAGCGAACTACGGTTGGCCCGTCGCGGACAACTCCTGTGAGTACGGCAGCAGCGACGCGGTCGGCGTCCCACACGAAGAGCGCGACGACGTCGTCGCACCCGTCTACGGCTGGCCCTGTGGGAGCGGCGGCTTCCCCCCGAGTGGGACCACCTTCTACGACGGCGACGCGTTCCCCGACTGGCGCGGCGACCTGTTCGTCGCCGGCACGGCGAAGCAGTACCTCGCGCACTTCACGGTCGACGGCCGGACTGTGACGGAGGTGTCGCCGCTGCTGGCCGATCGCGGTCAGCGGCTCCGTGACGTGACGGTGTCGCCCGTCTCGGGCCACCTCTACGTGGCGGTGGATGCCGACGACGCGCCGATCTACCGGATCGAACCTGGCCAATAACGTCGGCTGGGTCTGTTGAAGTCCTCAACACCTGATAGGTGTCGGGTGCTGAATAGAGAGCGCAAGTCGGCTACTGTTGAGCCACCATCGGCGGTAGCACCCAGTGGTAGATACAGGGGACTTGTCTATCAAGGCAAATTATAAATTCTATTATTTTGTCAGTGTTCGTTGCCAGTTTCAGCATTTATATACCGGTGGCTCGGATAAGCATTATATGATGAGTGATGCTCTGGGTGAATTTAATTGACGGAGAAGGTGTTCCCGACGGTGTTCGGGAAACTGGAGGCAGCCGTGCTTCTGTTTTCGGAAGATGGAGCCCCGAGGGAATGCAATCCAGCGACCGAACAGCTACTGGGCTACAGCCAGACGGAATTGTCCCACACATCGCTGGCCGATCTGATCGCACCACAGGCCGAAGTCGGCGAGGCGCAGGTCTACGACTACATCAACAGTGCCGCCAGTGGCGAGACGCAGACGTTCGAGTGGAAGATCCAGCGCGCCAACGGTGAACCTCGATGGGTACAGGTAACCCTCTCTTCTATCTCACTGGACGGCGGCCAGTACGTGCTCGGAGAGTTCCAAGATCTGACGGCACACAAAGCCCGAGGACGACGCCTTCAGTTGCTCTACCGAGTACTGCGTCACAACCTTCGTAACGATATGAACGTTATCCTGGGATACGCCGACGACCTCCAGGAGGCGGTCGAAGACGCTGACATCGAGCGCCAACTCGATATTGTCAAAAGAACTGCCCAGAAAGTCGGGGGCTTGAGCGATTCGGTGGCAGATCTGGAGCGGCTCATCGAGAAGGACGCCTCGGAACGCCACCGAATGAACGTCGTCGAGATCGTCCGGACGGTCGTCGCCGAAGTAGAAGACAAGTCCCCCGAGACAAGCATCGAAGTAAGCAGCGAGATGGAGGAGACGTATGTCAGCGTTGACGAGGGATTCAAAATTGCGCTGGAACACGTCATAGTCAACGGCATCGAACACAACGACACCGACGACCCCCACGTAACCATCAGTCAGGACGTCTCCGATCACGGCGTTGTCATCAGGGTCGCTGATAATGGCCCCGGCATCCCCGAGATGGAGATTAATGCGCTAGAGAATGGACCCACACCCCTTGAGCATGGTAGCGGACTGGGGCTGTCGATCATTCAATGGTGTACTCGCTCGCTTGGCGGTGACATCGATATCGATACTCACGAAGACACCGGAACCACCGTGTCGATCCACCTCCCTCGCCTCGTCCGATAGATATGCAGCACCTTCCTATCGGCTAATTCAGCCATTCGTCGATGAATCCAAGAACAGTGATTTGCTGACTACACCCTCTGAATCTTGCACGTTGGTTCTGTCAGCTCCAGAGGATTTCAACAGAGCCTTTGCAGTCTGTTCCTATTCCCAGGAGAACCCCTGAGGGGCAGTCGGTGGTGTGAGTGGACTCGACGGGAGGTCAGTGCTCGGCTCTGGGTCGTTATACGCCTTCGGAGCCACGTCGTTCGGTGCGCTCGGATAGAACAGCGACGCAATCGCGTGGATGTGTTGGCGACCGACGTCTAGTTCGAACTGGCCGCCACCGAACATCTGTATCTCGTGTTCGCAACAGTAGTCAACCGTGTCGAAGAGCGACTGGACTGACCCGAACCGCGACGGTTTGATGTTGAGCCACTCAGGTTCCCACGGTAGGTCCTTCACCGTCTCAACCCCACGAATCGGGTAATCCCATGTGACACGAGCCTCCTCTCCTTCGAACAGTGGTTGTGTCTGTTCGTTCAGTTCTGGATCCTCGATGAGCGCCTCAGGGAAGCCTTCAATGACCTGTTTGTACAGCTCCGGATCAGCTGGTTGGTCGACCGTCGTCCCATGGTACTGGCCCTTCAGGTCGAGCGTCTGAACTGCATCGGTCGCCGCAAGGCGTTCGATGACCTCTTCGCTCCACTCAGAAGTTGGATCGAGTTTGAACTCCAACTCAGGGTTTCGGTTGAGCCAATCGATGATTCGATCCCCAGTTGGTGGCTCCTCCAAACGCGTGCTCACAACGAACCGGACCGGCTCGTACGTACGCCCTAGTTGCTCGGCGAGGTTCGTATCGGCCTGTTTGAGTGCAAGATCCAACGCAGCGCTCTCGAATGCCCACTGCCGATAATTGTGGAAAATTGACTGCCCCGGTTCGTCACCGAAGAAGAAATCAATCTCAGAGAGCTGGTTCGAGAACTCGCTGAGAGTGTATTCGCCCGTGATGGGAAATTCCGCGCCGGCGTCGTGAAGTGTGTCGTGTGCCTCGTTGTCGTATGTGACGTCCTCGCCACGTCCAGTACTCCCATTGCCGTGTAACGAGACGATAGTCGTTGCTCGGGTGAAACCACTAGACGTGTCTCGTTCGAGTTGTTCGAGACTATAGTCCTCAATCCGGAGTTCGAGATCGGCGACGTGGTCGTACAGCATTGTCTATTTTTTACGAGAGAGGGAAGTAAAGGTAGTGGAGACACCGGTCGAACTAGGTAACATCCGTGTCACTGCGTGTGCGATTCTCTGGAGCCAGTCAATCACGGGACCTTGATGTAGCGATACCCCTCGTCTTGTAGTCTGGTCAGCACACCGACTGACGTCGGGGCTGTCTCAGCTGCGTCATGAATATCGTCGATTGTTAATCCTGCTGCCTGCATCGATTTTTCGCACGCGATGAACTGAACGTCGCCTTTGGATAGCTCAGCGATATCCTCGGCGTACGTGGAGTCCGCTCGAACGAGGTCGATACCAGAGGCGTTTGCCACGACTGCAACGGCATCGATCTCCACGGAGTCGTCGTCGAAGATTCCTCCGGCATACCGAATCGTTGCGTCCTGAATGTCGTCGTCTCCATCTGCGAGGTGGAAGACAGTCTTCATACCGCATTCGTCAGTGGGGTGTCGGTAAGTGTTTTCGACGCCGCACAATTGGAAGGTGGAGGCTGGGATATCAGAGCCGCCAATGTGGACTGAGGATAGGTCGGTCGTAGCGCAGCTAGTTGAAGAAAGGGACAGGGTTTCCGGCGAAACACTGATCTTCTGTCTCTTGCTAACGGATGTATGCCCATCGAAGACGCCGACGGGCTCCGTCGGATTCTTGGATACAATCGCGTCGCCGTAGTCGGGGCGTCGACATCCTACGAGAAGTCAGCGCACATCGTGCCAGCATATCTTCAGCGCCACGGATATGAACTTCGTCCGGTCAACCCAACCGCCGACGAGATATTCGGCATCCAAGCGTACGACTCCCTGGCCGACGTTATCGACCCGATTGACATTGTCGAGATTTTTCGGCCGGGCGATGAGGTTCCTGGAATCGTCGAACAGGCTCTCGATCGAGACGACGTGAAGGCAATCTGGATACAACCCGGAATCCGAAACGATGAGGCGGTTCAAAAAGCGGAAGCAAACGGAATTGAAGTCGTCCAAGACCGGTGTATGAAGGTCGAACACGGACAACTGATTCGTCATCCTATGGACTGAGTCGTGGAAGGACTGACTTGCGCCCTGAATTCAGCACGACCGTAGAAACCTCACCGAATGCTGTCAGGAGCGGCGTGCAAGACTTAGAGGGTGTATGCAGCAGCGACATTCGGATTATCTACTCAATTCATGCTGAACTGGCCCGCTCGGTGGGGTTGCGTACCTTGCGGTTGGATCGCAAGGGACGGGTGATGGGTCGTCGGTATCGGTTGTGGACTCTCCGACGGACGTTCAGCCACCCGAATAAGCGCGTCGTACTGTAAAATCACTCTCAATAACTAACCGTGGGTGGCTCCCATGTCGATGTGTACCATGCCACTCTATATGGACGTTCATAGGGACGTCGATGCAAGCGTTGAGGATGTTGTAGAAGCTCACAAAAAGGATCTCGAAACCCAGGAGAAACACGGCGTGAAATACTTGAGATATTGGGTGGATGAAGACAAGGGAGCCGTCTTTTGCCTTTTTGAGGGGCCCAGCAAAGAAGCGGGTGAGAAAGTCCACAAAGAAGCCCACGGGCTCACTGCAGACGAGATCTTCGAAGTCGAACAGGGCGAGTGAATCAGGCCTCTCGAAACACCTACGTTTGACAACCCCCAAGAATTCCCTCTGTCTCTACGAACCAGCTCTGCTGAGGTTCCTTCGATAGATTGGGCGGTCTGTATGCTACCTATATTGGGCACTCAGTGTATGCCAACACCAGTAACTTCCCGATGCTGACTATGCGTTCTGTAATCAGCACGGCCTCAGCAAATCATCAGCAGCCAAGGGTTTCAACAGAGCCCGTCGGCTGTAGATCGCTCCGGATCCGTTTTCTAACGGCGGTTGTCCGAGATCGACTTCTGTGGAGTCGGTATCCCGTTTTCAAATAGCTATGCGGGGTGTGGATGTGGCGTCGAGAGTCCTCTCGGACCCAGGCTTAAACTTCCACACCGAACCGGCTCCGGATCTGCTTCCTCAACGTCTTTGCCGGTCCGGGCACAAAGAGGGATATGGAGTACGACTTCACACGCTCGGTGGTCCCACTCGTCGCGATCGTCGCCATCGCGGCGGTCGCGCTCACGTCCGTGATGACTCCGTCGACGGTCTTCATGATGGTCCTGCCCTCGATGATCATCTTCTCGATCGTCGCGTACTTCTTCGGGATGAAACACGGCGAGTTCCGCGCCAGTCCCTGACGGCTCACCTCGCTCGCCGACGCCCGCGGAGTCGCGGCCCACGCTTGACCCGAGTAGCTTGCCCGCTTCGCGACCCACGGCGAGGCGTTCACCCCTCCGACACGGGGGTCCCCGCCGGATAGACAGACCAACGGAGACGGCTATCTCGACTCGACTGCGGCGCTCCTCTCAGCCGATGGTGACCACGGCCGTCCCGCGCTTGTGGCCGGTGTCGACGTAGCGATGGGCGTCGGCGATCTCAGCCATCGGATACCGTCGCCCGATCACCGCGCGGATATCTCCGGCGTCGAGGAGCTCGGTGAGTTCTCGCAGCGCCGGCTTCCGTACTTCTGTTGGCTTCATCCCCGTCGCCGCGAAGACGGCCCGCTTGTCACCCACCAGTCTCGTTCGAGCCATGTCGACGAGGACCCGTGCCGACGGGACGGTCGTCAGGTACAGTCCGCCCGGGCGCAGCGCCTGCTCGAACTGCCCGAACGACCCCTTGCCAACGGCGTCGAAGATCACGTCGTACCGCTCACCCGTCCTGGCGGCGTCGGTAGTCGTGTAGTCGACGACGGCGTCAGCCCCGAGCGACCGGACGAGGTCGACGTTCTGCGTGCTGCAGACGCCGGTGACCTCGGCGCCGATGTGGTGCGCGAGTTGGACGGCGAACGTCCCGATCCCGCCCGAGGCGCCGTTGACGAGGATGGACTGTCCGGGTTTGAGGTCGGCCACGTCTCGGAGGAACAGGATCGCCGTGACGCCGTTGTCGGCGACGGCGGCGGCTTCGGCGTCGCTCACACCCGTCGGCGTGCGTTCGAGGATGCCGTCTTCGGGGACGCAGACGTACTCGGCGTGAGCGCCCGACTCGGGTGCCGTCGACCCGAACACCCGGTCGCCGACGGCGAACTGCGTGACGTCCCGCCCGACGTCTGCGACCTCCCCGGCGAACGCGTCGCCCGGGATCGACGTGGGTCGCCGCAGGCCGCTGAAGAAGCGAACGGGGAACGGTCGCCCCTCGCGCATGGCCGAGTTGGCCGGACCGACTGTGGACGCCCGAACGTGGACAAGGACCTCGTCGGGTTCCGGGGTGGGTTTCGGCGCCGAGTAGAGTCCGAGCACCTCCGGACCGCCGTACTTGGTAGCCGCTACGGCTTTCATTCTCGTGTCGGTCTCGGTCGTCCGCTCGGTGGCAGTCGTCGGCATTCCGACATCGAAGTACGACGGCGAACGTCCTAAGCTGAGTGCTTGAGAGACTGGCTCCCCGACTCGGCAGCGGTCGGACTGATAGGGATCGAGAGGGTGTCAGCGGGCGGACCACCCACGGGAGCAGTGCAGAGCGTCTAGCGACAGCCGTCTGCCCGATCGTCCTCCAGCAGAGTGATAACGCACAGTAGCTTCAGTATCGCCACCGTCGACGGACTAGCTATGCTACGAAGTGTATTCACCGCGATCCTCGCCCCCATCGCCGTGGCTCCGGACGCCTCCGTGGCGTGGGGAGAGCGACTCGCACTCGACAATCCCGACGAGTGTGAACGTCGGTCGTGGGTGGTGCCCGGTGCGCGACTGGAGGCGGTGGTCTTCCTCGCGATGCTGTGGCGAAGCGACGCCTCGTACTCGGCGTTCAAGCGACTCTTGGGGATCGTCGGGCTCCTCGTGTTCCTGGCTCCCCGCGCGTACGTCGACCGTGGCGGCGGGCTCGCGTACGCTTCGGAGCCGACCCCTCAGTGGAAGCCGTGGGTGTACCGCGCGACCCGCCTGATCGGCGTAGTGTACCTGCTCGTCGGGGCCAACGAGTTGCGCCGCGGGGAGTGACTCCCGTCGTCGATTGACCCCACGATCCGAACGTGGGTTATCGTGGAAAATTCAGCGCCGACGTTCGATGTACCAGCCCGAGGGCGGTGGTGGTCTTCACTCGTACTGCCTGCGGCGGCGGCGCCGAGTTCCTCGTCCTCGTCCGCCACGACTCGGTGACTTCGTCGAGGATACCCTCCCCCACGGGATAAGAAGCAGACGGCGCCGAATCTGACGGAGTGCGTCCAATGGAAACTGCTTGCAGCTACTGCTACGGGTTCACTCGAGTAGCGACCGTGCCCGTTGCACGTAGCTGTTCGCGTCCCAACTGCGAGCGGAACTGATCGCGGCCAGCACTGCCCGTGCGTCTGTCGCCGGCACCCATCCGTTCCGAACGAACACTGAGAGTAACGTCGGCGTCGTCACTAGGCGCGTATCGACGAGCGACGCATGGATCAGTCCAAGCCTATTGAACTCGTCACACAGTAGCAGGTCGGCATCCTCCTCGTTTGCAAGCGTCACAGCTGCATTCTCACCGTCGTCGAGCGGGAACTCGGCATCAAGTTCGACTACCCTGGTCGAGAATGCCTCCATTCGTTCGAGTACCCGACTCGCAGCACGCCCGTGATCGTCGTCGTAGGACGCGACCTCTTGGAGTTCGTCGACGACAACGTCTGGGGCAAGAATCGAGTACTCGTCGAGCGCAACCGCTAGTGGATCAACGTCGAGATCGGCGGCGATACCGAGACTCACGAGTGCAGACGTATCGGCGACCACCCGCGCCATCTATACGTCCGCGACCTCGTCGACGAAGTCATCGCTGAGCTGCTGTTTCAACACACGAAGATTCGCCGCCTCCTCAGCACCGACCAGAGACTTGAGCTGCTCGAACGAGATCTCGTCGTCGTAGTACGCATCGGCGATCTCCTGGAGAAGCGCATCATCGTGCGTGGCGTCTTGGAGATATTCCCGAAGCGCGGTCACCAAGATATCCGTCCGGTCTTCACCGAGAACCGTCGCGAGTGCGTCTGTCCGGTCGATGAGCCGGTCAGGGGCCCGAAATTGGACGCGTTTCTTCTCGGTGCTCATGATGTGTACAGTGTGAGCCACGCTATTTAGCCATTGCCGTGTGTACACTGTGAGCCCACCAGGTGCGTTGAGCGTGGCACTGTCATCTCATACGATACTCGACAATCTCTCCCCTTCCCCTCTCTCGCGCTCTCTCCCCTTCCCCTCTCGTGTCCTCCGCCCTGATCGCTCGGTACGCTCGTCTTTCGCACCGGAAAGACGGCCGTACGTCGGGCCAGAACGTCTGCGAGACGCGTCAGCGACCCTGAAAACACGCTTATATCTCGTGGGCGTCCGTACGACAGTAGGTATCGAGTACCATGTTCAGATCCCAACGGTCCTCGTCTGACGTGACGACCCGGATCGACTGTGAGAACACCGGCGGCTACTCCGTCAAGCCCGGTCTCTTCGGCTACGAGTACTGCCCGTTCTGTGGGCACGACGTCGCCGAGGGTGAGAGCCACCGCGTGACGCTCGCCGCGCCGCCCTGACGGAGGCTCGCCGACCGCCCGTCTGAATAACCGAGTAACACCGTGCTACGGACTAGTACGCCCGGAACGACCGAGCTTACTCGGAGAGCGCTGTCCAGCGACGAACTCATAACAATCCGACCGGTTTGCGACTTGGCCGTGTGGCACAAGATCAGTTCCACGGCCGTATCGGCCGCACGTACGACGAATCGGAGCCGTGGTGGCCCGAACAGACCCGAGCCCCAGATGACGCCCCCAACGTCCTCACCATCGTCCTCGACGACGTGGGGTTCGGACAGTTGGGTTGTTACGGCGGCCTGATCGACACGCCGAACATCGACAGCCTCGCCGAGGAAGGCCTCCGCTACAACAGTTTCCAGACGACAGCGCTGTGCTCGCCGACTCGGTCGTGTCTGATGACTGGGCGCAACCACCACTCGAACGCGATGGCGGGCATCGCCGAGATCTCCACCGGCTTCCCGGGGTACAACGGACACATCCCCCACGAGAACGGGATGCTCTCGGAGATCCTCGCCGAGGAGGGGTACAGCACCTATCACACCGGCAAGTGGCACCTGACCCCCGCCGAGGCGACGAGCGCGGCCGGCCCGTACGACCAGTGGCCGCTCGGACGCGGATTCGAACGCTTCTACGGCTTCCTCGGCGGCGACACCGACCAGTACACGCCCGCGTTGATCCACGACAACCACCAGGTGGACCCACCGGCGACCGCCGAGGAGGGGTACCACCTGACCGAAGACCTCGCACAACGAACCATCGAGTTCATCGGCGACACCAAACAGGTCGACCCCGACAAGCCGTTCTTCACGTACTTCTGCCCCGGTGCGTGTCACGCACCCCACCAAGTCCCGGCTGAGTGGGCAGACAAGTACGCCGGCGAGTTCGACATGGGGTGGGACGAGGCTCGCGAGCAGATCCTCGCGCACCAGAAGGAACTCGGCATCGTCCCCGAGGACACCGACCTCTCGCCGCGCAACCCCGACGTGCGCGAGTGGGACTCCCTCTCAGAAGACGAACAGCGCCTGTACGCGCGGATGATGGAGGTGTTCGCGGGGTTCCTCGAACACACGGACGCCCAGATCGGAAAGGTCCTCGACTACCTCGAAGAGATCGGCGAACTCGACGACACGCTCGTCGTCGTCGTTTCCGACAACGGTGCCAGCGCCGAGGGTGGCCCGGACGGCTCGATCGACGAGAACCACTTCTTCAACAACGTCCCCGAGTCCTTGGAGGATAATCTGGAGGCGATGGACGAGTTGGGCGGTCCCGACTACTTCAACCACTATCCGTGGGGCTGGACGTGGGCCGGCGACACGCCGTTCCAGCGCTGGAAGCGCGAGACGTACCGCGGCGGCACGTCCGACCCGCTCGTCGTCTCGTGGCCCGAGGGGATCGAGGCGCGGGGGGAGATCCGCGAGCAGTTCGTCCACGCCATCGACCTCGTGCCGACGGTGTTGGAGTGCATCGGGATCGACCCGCCCGAGGAGATCGGCGGCGTCACGCAGTCTCCCATCGAAGGAACGAGCTTCGCGTACTCGTTCGAGAACGCCGACGCACCCGAACTCCACACCACCCAGTACTTCGAGATGCTCGGCACCCGCGCCATCTACCACGACGGCTGGCGCGCGGTCCACCCGTGGCCGCTCGGGACGCCGATGACCGCCGAAGACCTGTCGGCGACCTCGCTCGAAGACTCCGGCTGGGAGCTGTACAACCTCCGGGAGGACTTCTCGGAGGCACACGACGTGGCGAGTGAACATCCGGAGAAGGTGCTCGAACTCGCGCAGTTGTGGTGGGCGGAGGCTGGCAAGCACAACGTCCTCCCGCTCGATGGTCGAGGGGTCGAACGCCTTGCAGAGGAGCGGCCCGAACCGGGTCGGCCGCGTGACCAGTACGTGTACTACCCGGGCGGGCAGTACATCCCCGAGAACGCAGCGGTCCGGGTGTTGAACCGGGACCACAGCATTACGGCGGATCTGTCCATCCCGGTCGGCGGCGTCGAGGGGACGATCCTCTCGCACGGGTCGAAGTCGGGCGGCTACTCGCTGTACGTGCTGGACAACCACCTTCGGTACGTCCACAACTACGTCGGCAAGGAGGAGTTCGAGGTCGTCGCCGACGAACCGCTCCCCGAAGGCGAACTGCAGGTTCGCATGGAGTTCGAGACGACCGGCGAGCCGAACCTCGACGAAGGGCTCGGCACGCCGGGGGTCGTCCGTCTGTTCCACGGCGACGACCAGGTCGCAGAGGGTGAGATCCCCAAGACGATCCCGATCACGATGGGACTGGCCGCCGGACTCAGTTGCGGCCGCGACGCACTCAACGCGACGACCGACGTGTACCGCGACCGCACGCCGTTCGAGTTCACCGGCGACATCACCCGCGTCACCGTCGACGTGAGCGGCGACACCGTCGTCCACCCAGAGGCGGCGATGGAGCAAATCGTCACGCGCGAATGAGGCTGATGAGATGAGACGCACCAACCGGCGGATGCGACGGCAGGCCCGACGCGAGGGCACCGGCCGCCCGACGCGCTACCGGATGCGCGAGCGACTGGTCTCCATCGGCGACGACTTCGACATCGAGGACGCGGACGGCAACCGCGCGTTCCACGTCGACGCCAAGGCACTCAGGCTCCGCGACACCATCGTCCTCAAGGACGTGTCGGGGGGTGAGCTGTACCGGATTCGCGAGCGCGTCGTCAGACTGCGCGAGACGATGTCCATCGAGCGCGGCCGGAGACGGGTCGCGACGATCCAGAAGGCGTTCATCACCCCACTGCGCGACCGGTTCACCGTCGACATGGCGGACGGGTCATCGTGGACGGTTACGGGGAACATCGTCGACCACGAGTACACGATAGCGCAGGGCGGCCAGCCGATCGCCACCGTCTCGAAGCGGTGGTTCCGCGTGCGCGACACCTACGGGGTCGAGGTCCAACCGACGGTCGACCACGCGCTCGTGCTCGCCGTCGTCACGGCCATCGACACGATCTGATCACTAGCGATCCACTCGGTCAGACGGACCGCCGTCGGCGACTGTCGCGGCGTCGCTCGACGAGGTCGCCGCCCCCGACCGCTCGTGTCGGTGGTACGCACCGTATCCGAGGCGGACGAGGGAACCCAGTCCGAGTGCGAGCACGAGCGCGTCGACGGCAGCACCCACGACGGGGAGTTGGACGACGAGCCAGACGAGCACGACGCCGACGAACAGGTCCAGCCAGCGATTCTCGGGGAGTTCGATCTCTGCGTCGAGGCGTCGAGTACCGCGAGCGACCGTCGACACGGCCCAGGCGCCGACGGCGTACCGGCCGTACACCGACCCGACCCAACTCGCGACCGCGAGCAGCGCGGCGCCCGCGAGTGCCAGCGGCAGGCCGAACACGCTCAACGCGAGGACGAGCAATATCGTCGGCGTCACGATCAGGACGGCGAACCCCGCGAGGGCGACGGGCCCCGGGTGCGTCACCACGGCGTCCGCCACGTCGGCGGAGAAGCGGGGGAGGAGCAACAGCAGGAGGCCGCCGAGCAGCATCGTCACGACGAGTCGGTAGGCGTCGAACAGCGACACGCGGAGCCCCCCGATCTGTGCCGGGAGGGCCTCGACGGCGGGTGCGACGACGGCGGTGGCGGTACCCGGCCCCGCGAATGGCGTCTGGGCCGGGATGGCCGCGAGGCGTAGCGGATTGGGGACGAAGACCGCGGCTGAAGTGTTCTCCGTGGGGACGCCGCTCCCGGGTGACTCACCGGCGCCGACGCGCCCGTCGACGCTGGTGACGACCGCGGTCGTGCGGAGGCCGCCGTCGACTCGCGCGTCGGGCGACACCGCGACGAACCCGCCGACAGCGTCGACGTCTCCGCCGACGCGGCCGGTGAGGCTAGTGTTCACCACTACGGCGTCGACGTCCCCGCTCACCGCGCCGTCGACGGTCGTCGCACCGCCGATCGTCCGGAGGTCGCCGTCGACGACGCCGTCGACCTCGACCCGTCCGGCCACTGCGGTGACGTCGCCCGTCACTCGCCCGCGGACGGTCACCTGACCCGCGAGGGCGGTCACGTCACCATCGACCGTGCCGAGGATAACGACCGAGGCGGCGACAGTCGTCAGATCGCCGTCGAGCGTCTCACCCGCGGCGACGGTGACCTGTGGCTGGACCCGGGTGTCTGCCGACACGACGCCGGGGAACGCCGCGAGCACGAGGAACGCGACGACGAGCGCCACGGCCACCCGTCTGGTCCGTGTGTGGCCGAGCGGATGCACGTGGTCTTGTCGGGTGGCTGTCCGGTTAGCTATGATCGCGTTATTCGCCGGTACTGTCGCGTTGTCTCGACCGTCCAGAGCCGAGCGGCGTGGGAGTACGCAAGCGCACACGACCGGCCAGGGGGCGGCGGAGTTCGGGGTGAGTCGACGGCGCCGGACGACTAGGCCGCGCCGAGCCGACCTTCCACTCCGACTAACAATGCGCCCGCACCGCCAGGTACGACGCGACCACCCGTGGTGAGCGAGCGCGACACACAAGACGCAACACCCGAGACAGGAGTCGACGACCGGGAGCCACCGGACGACGGCATGGTCAGGATACCCGGCGGGACGTTCGCGATGGGATCCGAGGAGGCATACCCGGAGGAGGCGCCGGTCCGGGATGTCGCCGTCGACGGCTTCTGGATGGACGCGACCCACGTGACGAACGCGGCGTTCGCGGCGTTCGTGGACGACACGGGCTACACTACGATCGCCGAGCGCGACCCGGACCCCGACGACTACCCCGGCGTCGACCCGGCCGACCTCGTCGCGGGGTCGGCCGTGTTCCGCTCGCCGGACGCCCCCGTCAACCTCCGCGAACCGAGCGGCTGGTGGGAGTACGTTCCGGGCGCGGACTGGCGACACCCGCTCGGCCCCGACTCCGACCTCGACGGCCTGGCGGACCACCCCGTCGTCCACGTCGCGTACGAGGACGCCGAGCGCTACGCCGAGTGGGCTGGCAAGCGACTCCCGACGGAGGCCGAGTGGGAGCGCGCCGCGCGGGGCGGCCTCGACGGCGCTCGCTTCGTCTGGGGTGACGAGCACGCGCCCGACGGCGAACCGATGGGGAACACGTGGCAGGGGCAGTTCCCGTACGAGAACAAGACGCTGGACGGCTACCACCGAACCTCGCCCGTCGGTGCCTTCCCCGCCAACGAGTACGGACTGTACGACGTGGCCGGCAACGTGTGGGACTGGACTGCCGACTGGTACGGCGCCGGTGGCGACCGCGGCGGCGGGGCCGCCGGGGACGCGCCGGCGTGTTGTACGCCACGGAACCCCCGCGGCGTCACCGCTGCCGAGAGCGTCGACCCTCGCGACCCGACCGCCGTCCCGCGGAAGGTCCTCAAGGGTGGCTCGCACCTGTGCGCACCGAACTACTGCTTCCGATACCGTCCATCCGCCCGATACCCGGAACCGGTCGACACCTCGACGAGCCACGTGGGGTTCCGGTGTGTCGCGGGGGGTTGGGGACGCGACGCGTCTGCCGAGACGAGTCGGTGACGGCGGCGTCGATGGCCGACATGGCCGACTTGGTCGGTCCGATCGACCGGATCAGTCGTCCTGCACCGTGTCGGGCGTCGTCGCCACGACAGGGTCGTCTGCGCCCTCGGAGGCACCCGCGACGACGGTCCGCGCCGGAATCGGGTCGTCGCCGCGAGGCGCGAGCGTCAGGAGTCGCTCGAGCACCGTGAGGTCGTGCGGTTGCTGCTTCTGGATCGTCTCGTACTCGACGACGATGTCGCCGTCGACCTCGCGGATCCGGACGTAGTTGAGCCGGAACGACGGGTAGTAGACGAGCGGGAGTAAGCCGAGCACGACCGACCGTCGGCGGAACCGCTTCAGCCACGTCCCGGTGTTGACGACGACGCGCCCGTCGACGGGCGTGACGGCCGCACGGTGGGTGTGGCCGTACACGAACGCGGCGACGTCGGGGCGCTCGGCGAACACTTCGCGGGCGGCCTCGACGTAGCGGTCGGCGACCGTCTCGGGCGCCTCCTCGCGAACCAGTCCGAACCGCGAGAGTGTCCCCCGAACGTCGCGCGCGAGGACGTAGAGGGGGATGGCCATCACGAACAGCAACAGCATGACGACGATGTTGACCACGATCACGAAGTCGATGACCACCCCGACGACGCTGAGTGACGCCAGTATCTCAGAGAAGGTGGCATACGGCCACGACCAGATCCCGGTGATCGCGAGGAGGAACGTGAGGAACACGAGGACGCTGGTGTTGAACAACAGCAAGAACGGGAGGAACACGTAGCGGAGCAGCGGGTTCATCTCCCGGTAGAAGTACATCGACGCGATCCACGACGGAATCTCCGTCATCGGCGTCACCGACTGGATGTCCTTGAGCCAGTTGTACTTCCCTCGCTGGGAGAGTTTCCCCGCTCGACTCGTGATGTGTTGGTTCACGAAGTAGCCCGGCGGGTTCGCGTACGGGTTGCCGAACTCGGGGCTGGTGTTGTTCGGGTCGCGCTGTTGGCCGTGTTCGACCCACACCGTCCGGCCGGCGACCTCGCGGGTGATCACCACCTCCTGTTCCAGCCGCACGTTGTACGCGGCGAGGCGCTCGACGTACTCGGGGTAGCACGCGAGTTCGTAGTCGTGGTTCCCGGGGATGATCGTGATGGGGACCCGCTCACCGGTGGCGCGGAGTTGCTCGAACAACTCGGGGTAGCGCTCGACGAGAGCGTCGAACTTCTCCATCCCCTCCAGTTCCGTGAACTCCCACAGCCCGAACAGGTCGCCGTTGACGATCAACTCGGCGTCCTCGTCGCTGCGTTCGAGGTCGCGCAGGAACGCGAGCAGTTCGGCCTCGAACTCCATTTCCTGGAGCGCCTCGTCGCCGCCGATGTGGAGGTCGCTGATGAAGTAGTACTGCGTCGCGTCCGTCGGTGCGATGTGGGTCGTCATCAGGTGTCGGTCGTGAGAAGTCGATTCGGGCCCCAGTTCACCAGGGTCCCGGGTAGTCTATCGCGCTACTCGGACAGTGCGACCCCGCTGGCCCGCCGACCACGTCGGTCGGGCCGAGGTGAAGTCGATTCAGGCCGCGGGGCGGCCCATCTCGACCTCTTCGTTGCCGTGAAGCAGGCCACCGACGGCACCGCCGACGATGCCGGGCACCGCGGTGAAGACGATGAACGCTAGCGCCGCCAGCCCGAGTCCGAGGCCGAGGAAGCCGGTGACGAGGGTCCCCAGCAGCGTCAAGATCAGAGTGACGATCACGGCGCCGAGCGTCGTCGCCAGCGCGCCGTGGAACGCGTCGCTCAGGAGCGACCGGTTGTTCATGTAGCCGGCGACGCCGCCCGCGATCAGGCCGGCCAGCCCGGCACCGACCACGGGGAGGCTCGCGTTCGTGAACGGCAGCCCCAACCCACTGACGAGTCCGATGATGATCGACGCGACAAACCCCGCAAGCACCGCTCTCCAGTTGACCATGACAGTGTATCGACGCGTCGGATATTAACCACAGTTTCCCGATACGGACGGCTGCTCGCCACCAACGGTCCGGCTTGTACCCCGTTCCGCCCGGTGGTCGGTCCATCGGCCGGTCACCGGTTGGTCGAGTCGCCGCCGAGTCGGGCGGCGAGTTGGTCGGAGATGTCTGTCAGGTGGGCCGTCCCGAGCACCGCGACGATCAGCCCGCCGATGGAGTTGTACACGAGGTCGAGGATCGTGTCGTCGAGACCGTACTGGGTGAGCACCTCCGTCAGCCCGAGGAGCGTCGAGACGACGCCGATGTAGAACTCGATCAGCTCCCAGATCACGCCGAACGCCATCACGAACATGAGGAGGTACGCGAACGTGAACAGCGGCGGGAGCTCGATGTGCTCGGAGTGGACCTGGAACGCGCGGATCACCGCGTAGGCGGCGCCAGCGACCAGCGACGACGACAGCGCGTGGGTCATGTGGTCCCACCAGTCGAGCGCCTTGTACGGGCTGAGGAACTCCAACCCCGGGAGCGGGAGCGTCCCGAGCGCGTGCAGGAACATCGCCACCGAGATCCACACCACGAGGCCGACGCTCATCGTCACGTCGAAGCGCCGCCGCAACAGCGCAGGCAGGAACGTGACGAGCAGGCCGACGCCGGCGTTGACCGCGACCCCGGAGTTGCCGTACACCAGCCCGAGCGCGAACATGATCCCCATCAGCACCTGCAGGAGCCTGACGACCGCTTGCCCCGTCGTTCCGGGGAACGTCCGGCGTTCGGTGATCACGCCACCACCTCCGGCTCCTCGGCGGCGCTCGCACCGTCGCGGGCGAGCAGGCGGCGGAAGTACCACCGGAACAGCAGGCCGGCGACGACCCCCGCAATCGCGGCGGCGGTGAACACGTACATCAACTCGTCGTTCGTCTGGACGAAGCGCGTCCCGAACAGGACGTTCGAGGCGGCCGAGCCGACCGCCCAGAATCCGGCGGTCGCCAGCGTCGCGACGACGACGAACGCGATGGCGAACCCGGGCGTCATGCGGACCGAGGTGACCAACTGGAGCGCGACGACGACCAACAGCGCCAGCGTCGCGACGCTCACGCCGATCACCACCTCGCCGAAGAACCCCGGCTGGCCGGTACCGACCGCCAGTGGGATCGCCGCGATCACGAGCAACGGCCACGAGACGGTGCGTGTCCACCGCTGGGCGACCAACGGCGGGACGACCGCTACGAACGCCGCGACACTCGCGATCGTGAGTATCGCGAGGAGGCCGGCGAAGAACGCCAGCACGGCGATCGCGGCGATGACTGCGGTCACGACCCACGAGACGGCGGCGTTGACCCGCTCGTCGCGAACGAACCACTCTTCTGGAAGTTGTTGACTCATGTTCTGCTCCGGTCGGCACGCGGTCGGCGGACGACCGATGCGCGAACTACCCTTCTAGTCGACATGACGACGCAAAAACGAACGTTCACGCTGCGTGCACGTCGTCGCCACGAAGCCGTCCCTCAGTCGGCACGGAACGGATCGGTTCCTATCTGGTGGGAGCGCGCAGTCGACTTCTTCGTCGCTCGCGAGGACGTTCCACCGTGGAGTACGACATCACGTCCAGACCATCGTACGCGCTACTCACCGTCTCGCTCGACGCCACAGAGTCGATCCGTGCGGAGTCCGGTGCGATGGTGAGTCACGACGCGGGCATCGACATCGAGACGAACGCGACCGGCGGATTCCTCAAGTCCGTCCGTCGCGCCTTCGGCGGCGAGAGTTTCTTCCAGAACACGTTCACGGCGCGCGAATCGGGTGACGTGTCGTTCGCCCCGCCGCTCCCGGGCGACGTCGACCACGTCGAACTGAACGCGGAGACGCTGTACGTCCAGTCGGGGTCGTACCTCGCGGGCGCCGAGGGACTCGACGTAGACACCGACTTCGGGGGCGCACGCTCCTTCTTCGGCGGGGAGGGGTTGTTCCTCCTGCGCGTCTCTGGGACTGGACCGCTGTTTCTGTCGAGCTACGGCGCCATCGAGTCGGTCGACCTCGACGAGCGCGGCTCGTTCGTCGTCGACACCGGCCACATCGTCGCGTTCGAGGACACCGCCGACTTCACCGTCCGGAAGGTGGGCGGTCTGCGCTCGACGCTCACCAGCGGCGAGGGGCTCGTCTGTGAGTTCTCCGGGTCGGGGACCGTCTGGCTCCAGTCGCGCAGTCAGGACGCGTTCCTCTCGTGGCTGATCCCGAAGCTCCCGACGCAGACGAACTCGGCCTGAGGCGCCACCGCTGGCGTCCCGTCCGGTCGCACGGTCCCAGCGCCGTGCGAATTCCCGCACCGGCTAACCGCCCGGTCCGTGAACCGGACGGCGATGCGACTCGTCCGGACCCTCGTCCCCGAGGACGGCCTCGCGGCCGTCGAATCCGTCCTCGACGGCTACGACATCGACTACGTCGTCGTCAACGAGGCGGGCGACACAGACGCCGAGGGGCTCCTCGTCGAGTTTCCGGTGCCGACGCAGGCGGTCGAGTCCGTGCTGGCGGAGGTCCGCGAGGCGCGGGAGGCCGACCACGGCGGGTCGGAGGAGCCGCCGGAAGACGCCTACACCGTCGTCACGAGCGCCGAGTCCGTGTTCGCACCCCACGTCGACGAACTGGAGGCGCGGTTCGTCACCGGCACCGAGGAGGACGACGCAATCCCGACCGAGGAGATTCGCTCGACGGCGCTGGACATGACGCCGAGTCCACTGACGTACTACTCGATGACGCTGTTGAGCGCGCTCGTCGCGACGGCGGGGCTGCTGCTCGACGCTCCCGCCATCGTCGTCGGGTCGATGGTGATCGCGCCGCTCATCGGGTCGGCGCTGACTGCGAGCGTCGGGACGGTGCTCGACGAGCGGCGGATGCTGTGGGAGGGGCTCAAGACGCAACTCCTCGGGCTGGCGCTTGCGATCGCGGCGGCGACGGCGTTCAGCCTGGCGCTGCGATCGGCGGCGTTCCTCCCGCCGGCCCTCGACGTGACCACGACCCGCCAGATCGCCAACCGGATCTCGCCGGGGCTGTTGTCGGTCGTCGTCGGCGTCTGCGCGGGCGCTGCCGGGGCGTTCGGCCTCGCAACTGGTGTCTCCGTCGCACTCGTTGGCGTCATGGTCGCGGCGGCGCTGGTGCCGGCGGCCGCCGCCGTCGGCATCGGCATCGCGTGGCGCGTGCCGTCAGTCGCGCTCGGCGCGTTCCTCCTGTTGGTGTTGAACGCGCTGGCGATCCACCTCGCGGCGGCAGCCGTCTTGTGGCACCTCGGCTACCGCCCGGACGACGCGACGGCCAACCGCGACGGCGGCCTCCCGTGGTCCCGCTACGCCTCCGTCGCCGCGGTCGCGCTGGTCGTCCTCGCACTGTTCGTCGCTGCCGGCGCGACTGTCGGGACCCAGATCGCCTTCGAGCGACAGGCCAACGTCGTCGCCGCAGACGTGGTCGACGAGGAGCGCTACGAGGCGCTGGAACTCGTCTCCGTCACCACCGAGTTCGGGCTCCCGGACGCGCTCCTCGCTTCGGGAGACCGCGCGGTCACGGTCGTCGTCTCGCGCCCGGTCGACCGGCGCTACCCGGACCTCGCGCGAACCATCGCCGACGGCATCGAACGCGAGACGGGTAACCGTGTGGCGGTGACCGTCGAGTTCGTCGACCGCCAACGCGTTTCCGCGCCGGCGAGGGCGGTCGGGAGCAGTCGATCGCGGTAACCCTCACGTTTTATCACCTAGTATCGACGATCGGTAGTCATGGGAGTAACTGACAAGCGAGTGGGCGAGCCGGAGCGTCCGAGCGAGCCGCGGGAGGCGCCGCCGACGGGGGTTCGAGGACTTGTGACACGGGTGCGCGAACGGCTGGCCGAGTGGTCGCGAGTCCACGCGCGGATGCAGGTGGAACTGCTCGCGGGCCAACCGCGGGACCGCTGAGCGACCGCCGAGGCGCGTCGTGGGCTCGGCGCCGCCTCAGACCGCGCAGTTGTTGCGTCCAGTCTCCAGCGTGACCGTCTCGGTCGCGTCTGCTGGCTCGTCGACGCCGCGGTTGATCCGGATCACGCGCTCGTAGTTCGCAGGCTTCTCCGGTAAGTCACCGGTCATCCGGTCGACGAACGCCGCCTCGTCGAGGCCGTACAGTGCGAGGCCGTCGAGCACGTCTCCCAGGCGGGCGCCGACGAGCGAGCCCGGTTCGGCGGTCGCCCACGTCCCGTCGGAGTCCACGTGGACGTGGCCCGGGAGGACGGTCAGATCTTCGGGCAAGGCTCCGAACACCTCGTGGAGCGTCTGGTGGGCCATCCGGGCGCCCTCGGCGGCGCCTTCCTCGCCGAACTGGAGTTCCGTCCGCCCCACCGAGTCGACGAACAGCGCGTCGCCGGTGAGCACGGCGTGGTCGCCGAGACGGTAGCTGACGAGTTCGGACGTGTGACCGGGCGTCGACAGCGCCGTCAGGTCGGTGTCGCCGACGGCGAGCGTCTCCCCGTCGGCGAGCGGCGCGTAGTCGATGGCCACGTCGCGCTCGATTGCGCCCTCGCCGAGTCGGTACGGGACGCCGAGCCGGTCCGCGAGCGCGCGGCCCCCACTGATGTGGTCGGCGTGGACGTGCGTGTCGAGCACCGCCGTAATCGTCAGGTCCCGCTCGGCGGCGGCCGCGAGGTACTGGTCGACGTGGCGACCGGGGTCGACGACGACCGCCTCGCCCGCCGAGCGCGACCCGACGAGATACGAGAGGCAGCCCTTCCCGCGGCGGCCGAACTGGACGACGACGAGGTCGTCGGACGGTTCGAACACCGCCGTCTCGTACAGGTCGTTCCAGTCGCGCATCCCGCCGGAGACGGCGGCCACGTCGTCCCACCCGGCGCGGTCCATGCGGACCGCGAGGTTCGCTGAGGTGACCCCCTTCCCGCAGATGGTGAGCACCGGGCGCTCGGAGGGGGCGACCTCGCGCAACGTCGCGAGTTGCTCATCGGAGAGCGCCTCGGTCGGGCCGAACGGGAACGACACCGCGCCCGGGACGCGCCACGACTCGTAGCTGTCGACGGGTCTCGTATCGAGCAGCGTGAACTCTCGGCGGTCGTCGATCGCGTCCGCGAGCCACCGCGCGCTGTGTACCTCGATCATGCTGTCTTGTGTTCGGCGGACACTATAATGCGTTCCGGAGGGGCACTCGTCCGCGTCCGCTACGTACGTCGGTCGCTCCGAGCCAGCGAACGCTTGTCGGGTTCACGCAATCGAGTCCGGTGGCTACCGGGGGTACCCGACACCGCCGCCGGATGTGGGAGTAGGGTGGGCGTTCGTCCGCGGACGGCGAGAGAAACTCCGCGTCTGTCGCTGACTTGGGCGGATTAGCTAGCGAACGGTGTGCTGTTCCGGTGGAACATCGACAAACCAAACGTATTTGGTTGCCACACTCGAATCCCGAGTAGACGCAGATGGACCTGACCAGCAGCCAGCGCGACATCCTCAACACCCTCGTCAACGGGTACGAGACCGACGAGTCACCGATGCCGGCGACCGAGATCGCGGAGGTCTGCGACCGGCACGTCGGCACGATCCGCAACTTGATGCAGATGATGAAGTCGTTGGGCCTCGTCGAGGGCGTTCCGGGGTCAGAGGGAGGGTACGTCCCCACCGACGCGGCGTACGAGGCACTCGACCGCGACCGCGCGGGCGGCGAGGAGATGCTCGGCCTCGCCCACGACTTCGACCGCGTCGACGTGGCGGTGGAGTCGATCGGCTTCACGAACGTCCACCACCCGGAGAAGTGCCGCGCTCGCGTGACGTTCCGCGAGTCCGTCGCCCGTTTCGACGTCGGTGACCCGGTGATCGTCGGCCCGACGCCGAACGGCCTCGTCATCGCGGGCGAAGTCGAGGCGACCGACGAGGGACACAACGTCCTCCATCTCGCAGTGTACAACCTCGAGGCGCCCCTCTCCGAGTAGCGGCGTCGCGACGCTGGGTCGCTACTCCCCCGTCTCGAACTTCAGTTCTAACTCGTGGAACGGCCCCGGGTCGGGCCGATCTGCCGTCGTCGGCGGCGTGGAGCGTTTGTGCTGCGACCGCACGTGCGCTTGCGCACAGCGGCGCACGACCACCGGATCGACCCCCTGCGCCGCGGCGGTCCGGGTGATGCCGATGTCCCGATCGACGAGGCCCTCGAGCACGCCGTCGACGGTCGCTGCGGACCGTTCGATGTCCATCTCGGCGTCGGGCTCTGCTCCGACCGTCGCTCCCACGTCGGCGGACTGCTCGACCACGGAGTCAGGGAGGTCGAGGTGGCGACCCAGCGCCGCGACCTCTGTACGGTACAGCCCACCGAGGGGGCGGAGGTCGACGGCTTCGTCGCCGAACTTCGTCACGCGGCCCAACTGGAGGTCGGTCCGGTCGGTCGTCCCGAGCACGAGGTCAGTCTCCGTGTTGGCGACGTAGTAGGCGCACGCCATCCGCACTCGGGAGACGAGGTTCGCGAGTTCGCGGACGCCTGCGCGTTCGGTAACCTCGTGGGGGAGTGCCGACTCCATCTCGACGACGAGCGGGCGGACGTTGACGCGGTCGAACTCGATGCCGAGGTCGTCCGCGATCACGGCGGGGTCGGGACGGTCGAGGCGGCTAGTCTTGTGACACGGAAGGTGGAGACCGTACACACGCTCTGGGCCGAGCGCGTCGGCGGCGAGGGCGGCGACGACGCTGGAGCCGACATCGCCCGATAGCCGGACGACGACGCGCCGTGCGCCGGCGGTTTCGACGCGCTCGCGGACGAACGAGGTGAGGTCGTCGGCGACGTGGCCGACTCGCTCGCCCCCGGTCACGAGGCCGTCGCCGCCGTCGAGTACACGGAGTGGTCGCGGCGGGGCCGACGGTCGCGTCCGCTTGTGTGCCGTGCGGTGCATCCGCGCGGCCTGTTCGGCGACCGTCGCCGGGTCCGCGTCGAGTCGGTCGACGACAGCCGCCGGGGGTCTGACGCCCCGCTCGCCGGCGTCGAGGGCGTCGACGACGCGGTCGAGGGTCGCGTACGTGGCCCCAAGGTCGGCCTCGTCGGTCTGCCCGTCCCAGAAGCCCGCAGTCGGCGCCTTCTCGCGGATCTGCTCGGGGACTCCGAGGTGGGCGGCGAGCGTGCGCACCTCTCCTTTGTCGTACTCACCGAGCGGGAGGAGGTCGACGCCGCCGTCGCCGTACTTCGTGTAGTAGCCGAGGAGTCGCTCCGTCCGGTTGGCGGTGCCGACCACGAGCCGGTTGGTCGCGTTCGCGACGAAGTACGCTGCCGCCATGCGGAGACGCGCCGCCAGGTTACCAGCGGCGTACTCGTCGCCGGCAGGGGCGATCCGAGGGGCGAGGTGTCGCCTGAACACGTCGACCGCCGGGGCGAGCGGCGCCGTCGCGTGGTCGACACCGAGGGTCGTCGCCCACTCGCGGGCGTCGTCTGTGTCCTCGTCGCGCGTCTCGGCGGTCGGCAACGCCAGCGTGTACACGTTGTCCGCCCCGAGCGCCTCCACGGCCACCGCCGCGGTCGTCGCTGAATCGACGCCCCCGGACAGCGCGACGACCGCGCCGTCCGCATCGGCGTCGTCGACTGTCTCGCGGACGAGACGGACCGCGCGGTCACACAGGAGTTCGGGTGGCCGGGACTCGCTGGTGTTCGCGGTGGTGTCCCGTATCCCGTGACTGCCGATCGACACGGTCACTCACCTCCACCCGTCGCGCGGTCGACGTCGGGCGGCGCCTCCCCGGCGGACGGGCCGCTCGGGAGCGGGACGGCGACGTCGGACTGGATCCACGCGCTCGTGTGGTTCCGGTCGTAGACGATGATGGCGCCGTCTTGGAGCGAGATGCGTGCGTACCGGTCGTCGTCGGACTGGTGGGTCGGCTCGGAGGCGGTGTCGGCGGGGATGTCGTCGCTCATGGGGTTGGGACGGGTTCGGTTTGGCTTGGCTGGCGGCCCCTGCCGCTGCCGGGGAACTTCGATTGATCGATACGGGATCTACCTGTGTGTGTAGTGCTCGTATGTGCTGTATTGCCTGAATCGTTGGAGGGTTCGTCAGTCAATTTGGGGACAAGCATTCCGAATCGGCTATTTCTGCTCACGCTGATGAACACCTCGTCAGGACCCTAAAGAGTTCCGTACAATGACCTAGTTATGATACGATACCGCCTGAGTATTATGACTGTATTAGGTTTCTGAGTTATGGATGGGAAGAACAAAGCCGGATCAATGTAGATCCGTTCAGAATTGGGTGGTGGGCTGAGATACGGCGAGATCGGGCCGTGATCGGTGGAAATGACGTCGGCAGTGCCGCTGCGGGGCGATGGAGCGAATCGACGCGCCGAGTCAGGTCGGCAAGGTATGGATAACTCCCAACGTACGGACAAACTACTTCGACGAGAGGGATCCGGTATCCACCCTGACTCGTCGGTGCCCGCGAATAACTAATTATGTACGAATGACACGTGGTCTCGATGAAAGTCACCTACCTCGAATCAGCTGCGATTCTGGTCGAGACCGACGACGTCACCATCCTCTGTGACCCGTGGTTGCTCGACGGTGCGTACTACGGCTCGTGGGCACACTACCCCGAGCCACCGTTCGAGCCGGAGGACTTCAACGACGTCGACTACATCTACGTCTCGCACGTCCACCCGGATCACTTCCACCCGCCGACGCTGGAACGACTGGACACCGACATCCCGATCCTGATCCACGACTACCGCTGGGACTACTTGCGCGACGCCGTCGAAGACCTCGGCTTTGAGGCGATCGAGTTGGCCGACGGCGAGCGATTCGCTCTCGGCGGCGACACCGAGATCGCGATCCACGCCGCCGACGGCTGCGACCCGGAGCGGTGTGGCAACTTCTTCGGCTGTACGTGGTACGACAGCGACGCCGACACTCCCGGGTCGACGCAGGTGGACTCGATGGCGGTGATCTCAGACGGCGGCGAGGTGCTCGTCGACACGAACGACTGTCCGTACTCCATCGCCTTGCCAACGTGCGAGCGGATCAAACAGGAGTACGGCGAGATCGATATGCTGTGTCACCAGTACAGCGCGGCGCAGTTCTACCCGCAGGCGGTGACCAACTACGACCACGACAAGAAGATCGCCGAGCGCGACCGCGTGATCCAAGAGAAGTACGAGATCGCCACCCAGTTCATCGACCTGTTCGACCCGACGTACTACATGCCGTTCGCGGGTGAGTACGTCCTCGCGGGCAACCTCGCGCACCTCAACGAGTACACCGCGAATCCGCCCCGGGCCGACGCCAAGGAGTTCTTCGACGCGAACACGCCGCCCGAGAACGAGTGCGTGTTCCTCAACTCCGGCGAGTGGCTCGACGTGACGACGGGCGAGGTCTCCGCCCCGTTCCAGCCGTCGGACCCGGCGGAGAAACAGCGGTACATCGAGGAGGAACTCGCGCCGCGTTCGTTCGACTACGAGGCTGACCCGAGGCCGACGCTGGAGGAGCTGCAGGCGTTCGTCGAGCCGGCGTACGAGCACATGGAGGCGAAGCGGCTGCGGATCGGGTACGAGACGGAGACGACAGTGCTGATCCCGCTGGTCGACGACGTCTGTCTCGAACTGTCGATGGACGGCTCCGGCTTCGACTACACGACGGCGCTCGACACCGACGCATACGACCGCTGGGTCAAGCTGGACGTGGACCCGCGTCTGCTCGCTCGCCTGTTCGAGAGCCCGCACGAGGCCTACTGGGCCGACGCGAAGATCGGTTCGCACGTCGGCATCAGCAAGAAGCCCGACGTGTACGAGCGTGGGCTGTTCAACGTCTTGGGGTCGTTCCACACCGACGGTGCAGTCACCCGCCGGGGACCGGGCAAACAGGAGGAGGCCACGAGTATCACCACCGACGGCGGCGACACTCAGTAGTCGCCGAGCACGCCGAGGCGGCGCGCTCGTCGCGTCGCCAGTTGGAACACGGCGTAGCCGGCGCCGAGGTAGACCCCCGCGACAGCGACCAACAGCGCCAGGTCAGTGAGCGGGAACTCCCACAGGCGCGTCCCGTCGACCATCGCGCGCTGGAGCAGCTCGCTCCCGTGGGCCAACGGGAAGACGGCGAGCCACGGCGCGTCGAGCGCGGGCGCCGACACGAGCACGACGAAGCCGAACTGGAGGAGGTTGAGCCAGTTACCGATCCGCTTGTAGAGGACGGCCAGGCCGCCGGCGGCGAAGCCCAAGCCGAGCACCGAACACACCGACAGCGTCGCGACGACGAGCACCGTGCCGACGTTGAGGCTGAGCGACGTGCCGGTGATGAGCAGCATCGCCGCGAGCACGACCGACGAGATGACGAAGGTACGCACCACCTTCGCGGCGCCCTTGAACAGCGCGACCGGTGCGAAGCCGAACGGCGTCATCACGTGTCGTTCGAGCGTCCCCCACTGCACCTCGCTGCCGATGTCGTTGGAGACGGCGGAGTACGCGCCCACCGACAGCGTCCACAGGAAGTAGCCGACGACGATGCCCTCGATGGAGTCGGCCAGCGCCGGCCCCGCGAGCATCCGGCCGCCGACGAACAGCACGCCGAAGAAGAACAGTGTCACCACGATGGCGCCGACCGCGTTCGCCGGGTAGCGCACGAAGATCAGGTACTCCCGGTACAGCACGGCGCGTGCGAGGTGCCAGTACGTCGCCGGTCGCGGTTCGTCCATGGCGTCGGCGCCCTCCCCGCTCATCGGTCCGCCTCCGTCGTCCCCGACGCACCCGAGTCGTCGAGACCGGTCAACGACACGAACACGTCCTCCAGATTCGGTTCGACCGTGCGGACAGCGTGGAGGCGTACGTCGCGCGAGCGCAAGAACGCAAGCAGGTCGTACAGCCCGTCGCTGTCGACGGCGACTTCGATTCGCGTTCCGTCTTCCCCGTCGAGTTCCGTCGCGTCGGTCACGTCGAACCGATCGCGAACGGTGTCCACGAGGGCGTCGTCGAGGTCGGGGCTCGCGACCCGGACGGCGCTCACGCCGCCGTTCCGCAGCAGCGCGTCGACGGTGTCGTCGGCGACGACGCGCCCGTCCGAGACGATGACGACGCGGTCGCAGACGGTCTCGATCACGTCCATGTCGTGACTGGAGAGCACGACCGTCAGATCCTCCTCCTCGGCGAGTCGGCGCAGTTCGCGCTGGAGCGTCCGCGAGCTCTCGACGTCTAGGCCGAGCGTCGGTTCGTCGAGGAACACGACTTCCGCGCCGCCCGCGAGCACGGTCGCCAGCGACACCTTCTGTTTCATCCCGCGCGAGAGGTCGCGCACCGGCGTGTCCGCCTTGTCCGCGAGGTCGAGTTGGCGGAGGATGCGCTCGTGGCGGTCGGCGACGGAGTCGGGGTCGACGCCGCTGATCGTCGTGAAGTAGCGGAGGTTCTCGCGCACGGTGAGGCGCCAGTAGTCGTTGCGCGCCCCCTCCAGCATCGCGTCGACGCGACCGTACGCCCCGCGTGGGTCGTCGAGCACGTCAGCCCCGAGCAGGGTGACGGACCCCTCGTCGGGGAGCACCATCCCGAGGATGGACTTGATCAGCGTCGTCTTCCCCGCACCGTTCGGTCCCAACAGCCCGACGACGGAGCCGCGCTCGATCCGCAGGGAGACGCCGTCGACGGCGGTCACGGCGTCGTCGCCGCTCCCGAAGCGCTTGCGGAGGTTCTCGACGACGACCGCGTCCTCGCGGGCCGGTGACGCCTCGGTGGCGCTCGCTCCGTGGGCTGTGGACCCGGACCGGTCGACTCGTTCGGCGCTCGACGCGGCGGCGTCGGCCCCGGATCCCCGTGTCATCGACGGGAGTAGTACCCCCACCAGAAAAGACCGTTCGGTGAGATGGGACGTCTCGCTCCAACGGTAATCCGGCCCAATCGGACGAGCTTACCGACTCGACAGGGTACGACGAACAATCCGCCGGATCTGCGTTGTACTATTCGCTATGAACATCAACTGGTACGCGGTACTGACAGGCTTCGCGGTCGCCCTCGGCTTGAGCATCGTGATATCGTTGCTGACGCCCGTCGGGGGCACGTCGGTGCTGCTGTTGGCGGCGCCCGCGCTCGTCGGCGGGTTCGTCGCGGGGTACATGGTATCCGGCGCGAGCGACGGCGCGATCAACGGTGGTCTCGCGACGGTGATCGGCGCGATCGCCGTGCTCGTGTTCCTCCTCGTCATGGAGGTCCTCGTGGCTGGGCTCATCGCAACCGTCGTCACCGCGACGATCGGGATCACCGCGATCCTCGTGCAGGCCATCCCCGGCGCCGCCGCCGGCGCACTCGGCGGGTGGATGAAAGACCGGCGCGAGCCAGCCCCCGCGGGCGCGACGACGCCCCGCTGACGGCGCCCTGCTGACGGCGCGTCGATCCTACGGCTGACGCCGCCACGGCTTGACGCCGCGGCGACGCCACTCGCCAGCGGAAAATGCGGCACACCTTCTTCGGCACGTTCCTTCCAGTCGTCGACTCGCTGCGCGACGAATCGCTGCAGCGGTCGGCGGTCGCCGTCCGGCATCGGTTTGTCGAGCTTACTACCGGGCCACTCCGACGTTGTCGACGCCTACTCTTGTCCCCGTGTGCCGAACCGACGGGCATGGCTGCGGATCGTCTCGACGAGTCGAACGAGACCGGGCGGCTCCCGGCGTTGAGCGACGGCGTCATCGCCATCGTGATCACGCTCCTCGTGTTGGACATCACGGTCCCCGACCTGCCGCCGGGCGCGTCCGAGTCGGCGATCGTCGCCGCCGTGCTCGCACAGAGTGGGCAGTTCGTCGGCTACGTGTTGAGTTTCCTCACGATCGGGCTGTACTGGACGCTCCACCGTCGGGCGTTCACGTACATCGACCGCCACGACCGCGGAGTCGTCTGGCTCAACCTCCTGTTCTTGCTACTGGTCAGCTTCGTCCCGTTCGCGACGAGCGTGTTCAGCACCGCGGCGACGCGACTCGCCGTCGCGTTCTACGCGGCTGTGCTGGCTATCACCGGGCTGATCCTCACGGTACTGTGGGTGTACGCGGGCCGCCAGCGACTCATGCGAGAGGGACTCGGCTCTCGCGTCGTCGTCATCGACGCCGCGCGCTTCCTCGCGACCCCGGCGGTGTTCGCACTGTCGATGGTGATCGCCACAGTGAGCACCCGGTGGGCGATCGCCTCGTGGCTTCTGTTGCTCCCGATCAACGGCGTGCTCCAATCTCGTCTCGCGGAGGCGTTCGAGTCGGAGTGAGGCGCCGCCGAATGACGATTCGACCCCAGACCCCCGCGTACACTCCCCTTATCGGTTGGTAACCCAGACCGACACGACCGCCGCCGTGACATAACGAAGTGTGTTCTCCCCCTCAACCCCAGCAGGCGGCAGCGACGGGACTCCCGACGCGCCGACACCCATCCCATGAGTTCCCACCTCGACGAACCACGACCGTTCAGATACGACGCCGAAGTCGACCCCGGCGAGAAGCGCCACATCGACTACGAGGTCGGCGAGACGTACCTCGGGAAGCCGGTCGAGATCCCGGTGACGATCATCAACGGCGAGCACCCCGGCCCGCGGCTGTTCCTCTCGGCGGCGATCCACGGCGACGAGGTCAACGGCGTGAAGGTGATGCAGGAGGTCGCCGATCGTTACGACCCGGCACAGCTCCACGGCACCATCGTCGTCGCGCACGTGCTGAACGTCCCGGGGTACATCGCGCAACAGCGCTACCTCCCGATCTACGACCAGGACATCAACCGGACGTTCCCCGGCACCGAACACGGCTCGACGGCCTCGCGGATGGCGAAGGTGATCTACGACCGGTTCGTCTCGCGGTGCGACTTCGGCTTGGACTTCCACACCTCGACGCGGAACCGGATGACGGTGTTCCACGCCCGCGCCGACATGGAGGACGAGGGCGTCCGGCGACTCGTCGAGCAGACCGGGATCCCGCTAACGATTGCCGGCGCGGGCGCCTCGGGGATGATGCGCCGCGTCGCCACGGAGGCGGGCACGCCGATCGTCACCGTCGAGATGGGCGAGGCGAACCGCTTCCAACCGCTGCTCATCGATCTTGGCCTCCAGGCGGTCGAGAACGTCCTCGCGGCCAACGAGATGTACCCGGACGCAGAGCCGGTGTACCCCGAGTTCACGAAGGTGCTCCGCTCGTCCGACGAGAAGCGGTGGATCCGAGCGGACCACGGCGGGCTCGTGGAGATGAAGTGGGGACCGTTGCCGATCGTCGACGAGGGCGAGACGATCTGCGTCGTCTCCGACCACTACAAGCGCGAACAGCACGTCGTCACGGCGCCGTTCGACGGGTTCCTCGTCGGTATCCTCGCAAACCCTCGCGTACTCCCCGGACACCCGCTGGTCCACCTCGTGTCGATCACCGAAGACGACCGCGAGGCGATCCGAGACACGTACGAGCGCGTCGGCTTCCTCCGGCACGGCACGTTCCACTGGATGGGCCGCACCGACCCCGACCGCCTCGCGCGACTACTGGCCGCGGACGACCGACGGGGGACCGACGGCGGGGACTGAGCCCGGCGTCGGCGTCTCGACCGACCCTACTTCGCGCATTTGCTGTATAACAACGACGCTGGGCGCCGTATCCGGGCGTCGGTGATACTGAATGACTGAGAGTCGATTGACCGACGGCGGGTCGACGATGGCGAGCGAACAGCGTCGAGAGAGCGTTCGGACCTTCCGGATCGCGGGTGTCCTGATCGCGATCATCGGGGTGTTCGGGATCGTGTTCCCGTTCGTCGCCGGGGTGTCGCTTTCGCTGTTGCTCGGTCTGGCGCTGGTCGTCGGCGGGGTCGTTCACGCGGTCCACGCGTTCCGATCGCGCAACTGGAAGGGGTTCCTCGGGTTGGGCCTGCTCGCACTCGTGTACGCAGTGGCCGGCGTCGCGCTGGTCGTGAACCCCATCCTCGGGCTGACCTCATTGACGCTGCTCGTGATCGCGTACCTGCTCGTGTCCGGCGTGGCCGAGACCGCGATCGGGATCCAGATCCGCGGCGACCCGAACTGGGGCTGGATCGTGTTCAGCGGCGCCCTCTCGGTGGTGCTTGGCCTGCTCCTGCTGGCGGGGTTCCCGGGGACGGCCGTGTGGGCGGTCGGACTCCTGTTCGGCATCAACCTCCTCTCGACCGGCATCGCGATGGTGTTCGTCGGGCGGGGGCTGGAGGAAGAACCGACCGTCGTCGAGGCGGATACCGGCGCGATGGGGTAGCCGACGAGCCTCCCCACGGCAGCACGTCCCGAGCGCGAACGTGGACCTGCGGGGTGGTGAGGGACGGGCGTGAACTCGTTTTCGAGACTGGACGGCCGGTTCCGTCACGACGATGCGCGCTGCGGCTACCTGTCAGACGGTCGCCACCGACGCCGACGCGCCGCGTTGCGGTATCGACTGAGACCGTGCTCGGAGGTCGCCGAACGGCGGGGTCGGATCCTCGCGCTCTGAGATCTGCGCCTCCAGGAAGCCGACGCGCACGACGACGTCACGGTCGAACTCCTGGCTCAACTCGTCGTCCCACCGCTGTGCGAGGTCGGGTGGCGCTTCCGTGTCCCGTGGCACCGCTACGAGGACGTTCACCTGCGGTTCGTTCCCGAGGACCAGGTCGATCGGTTCGTAGTCGACGGTCACGCTGACCAGTTCGACGCCTTCGATGTCTGCCTCTTCGAACCCCTGTTGGAACTCCGCCTGCACCTGCTGTTCGAAGGAGGCGGTCTGGAAGCTCGCCCAGGTGACCCCACCGAGGACGATCGAGAGCACGGCGATCCCGACGGCGATGACGAGGATCCGCGAGGTGAACGACTTCCGGACGCGCTCGAACTGGCCGGCGTCGAGCGGCTTGTACCCCGCCCAGTAGAACAACAACAGCGCCGAGAGGTTGATCGCCAGCAGGTTGACGAGCACGAGCACGGCGGCCGCGATCGCCACGGCCGGCAGCCCGAACGCGATGCCGAGCCCCGCGGTGGCGGCCGGGGGGACGAGCGCCACCGCGATGGCGACGCCGACCAGCGTCGAGCCGGAGCCGCGCATGATGCTCAAGGCGCCGGCGAGCCCGGAGCCGAGCGCGAGGAACAACGACAGGAAGTTCGGCGAGGTGCGCTCGGCGACCTGTGGGATCTGGCGGATGTCGACGCCCGGCGGGATCAACACCGATCCCTGCAGCAGCAGGCCGAGGATCGCTCCCGTGGCGATGGCAGCCGCGAGGCCGATCACCTGGAGTTTGACGCCGCGGCTGGCCATCTCGCGGTCGTCGAGGATCGTCCCCACGCTTGCGGAGATCGCCGGCCCCATGAGCGGCGCGACAACCATGGCGCCGATGATCGTCGCCGCCGAGTCGAGCAACAGTCCGGTTGCGGCGATTACCGTACTCAAGATCAGGAACGCGAAGAAGGTGGAATTGGCCGGTGCGAGGTCCTCGGCGCGGGCGTGCAACTCCTCGCGAGAGATTCGCAGCCCCGGGAACCGCTCGATCAACGCGTCGAGGCGCTGGGAGACGACGGTCTCGGTCGGGAGGACGATCGCGTACGAGTCCTCCGGGACCCCCGCCTCGCTGAGCCGCTCCATGATGGTCTCGACGCCGCTGGGCGGCACCGGGAACTGGACCATCGCCTCGAAGTCGCCGCGGCCGACCTCGTCGAACAGCGCGTAGTCGATTCCTTCGCCGTCCAACGCGTCGAGGACGGGTGCACGTGCTCCCTCGGGGATCAGGACTTGTACGAGTCGCATCTGTATGGAAATCACCGTGTGCGGGACCGGCTCCGGAGGGAGCACCCCGCGAGTATGTGTAGTCGGCGAGCGGTTCGCTCCCCCGGACGCCGAACGGGAAGCCGGGGGAGTGGTGGGCGCCGGTGGAACTACCCGGCGACCTCCTCGGCGGCGAACGCCTCGCGGAGGCGGTCCTCGTCCTCGGGCGAGAGGTTCGTCTGGATGATCTCGAAGTCGACGTCCTGGAGTTCATCGACGATGCGATCGGTGTTGGCGTCGCGTGCCAGCAGGAACAGCGCCGACTCGCCGGGGTCGACGCTGTCGGCGACCTCCTCGATGAATTCGTCGTCGATGCCGATGTCGGTGAGCTTCCCGGAGATCGCACCCGTCACGGCGCCGATCGCCATCCCGAGCCACGGCATCCAGAATATCATCCCGATCAACAGCCCCCAGAACGACCCGCCGAGTGCACCGGCGCCGACGAGGCTGTGGGCCTGCTTCACCTTCACGTGTCCATTCTCCTTGCGGACGGCGACAGCGGCGTCTTCCAGCGTGATCAACTCACGCCGTTGGAAGTCGTACATCCGATCGCGCATGTCGGATGCACCGTCTTCGTCCCCGAACGCCATCACGATTAACGAGCTCATCTGCAAGCGGCCTTTCACCCGTTCCAGTCATTGTAATGACGAGTGTACGCGACGGTATGCTCGCTGTACGTTGGAACCGCCCGAGGGCGCGGCGACAGTACGGTCGACCTTCGGCGACGAAGGAGGTGACTTTCCGCACGCAGGCGGGCAAGCGTTCGTCGCCGAACCGCCGGCGGCGCCTGCCGCCCGGCGACGGCGCACACCGAAATCTGTTTGACGGACGTGTCCGTCGCCCAACGTGATGTCGCCCTCCACCGACCCGTTCGCGCTGCCCGAATCACTCGCCAGATTCACGCCGGACAGTCGTCGGTGGCGGGCCGGTGTCGCCGCCGCGTGCGCCCTCGGGGCAGTCCTCTCGCTGTACGCGACGCTCGCCGTCGTCTCGGGGGTTAAAAGTGGGGCCGCGTACACGGCCTTGGCCCTGCTGTTTGCAGTACTGGCCGTCACTCTCCCGGCGGTCGCGAGCGCCGTCGCGCTCGCACCTGCGTCCGCGTACGCAGACGGCGCCGACGGCGGCGGCAAAGGCGACGGCGCGAGCGAAGCGGACGACGCCGTCGAGACGCTGAAGCGACGCTACGCGACCGGCGAAATCGACGAAGCGGAGTTCGACGACCGCCTCGACACGCTCGTCGAACTCGACGCCGCGGCGCCCCACGACGCCGTGAACGACGGTCGATCGACGACGCAAAATCGGCTGCGCAAGGAGGCCAAGACCGAGTGACGCAGCCGTGACGGCGATGGGAACGGCGTCTGCTCCGATCCTTACGACCCGGGCTCGAACTCGACCAGCTCGGCGGCCTCGTCGACGATCAGTCCAACACCGGGCGCGAACACTTTCTCGTCGCCGTCCTCGGGTCCCTCACCGCCCTCCAGCGGGTTCCACTCGCTGAGCGCGAGACAACCGTCGAACTCGCCGTACGGAACCGTCACCGACACGTCGGCGTCCGTGATCGCCGCGACATCCTCGGCGACGCCGGGAGCGATCTCCCGCTGGAACACGCTTCCCACGACCGGCCAGGCGGGCATGTACACTCCCGGAGCGGTCGTCTCGCCGTCGGCGCGCCACGCGCCGGGGTTCCCGACGACCTCGCCGTCCTCGTACTCGTCGACGTCCTCGCCGAAGTACCAGACCGTGCCGTCGCTCGACTGCGCGAGGAAGTTGCGCGACACCTCGACCAGCGACTCCTCGTCAAACGAGTCGCCCTCCTCGGCCTCCCACTCTCGCTCTTCGACGACGCGGGTCGTCACGCCCGCGACCTCCTCGACCTCGTCGAGGACGGTGATCTCCACCCGAATGGTGACGGTGTCGCCGTCGTCGTCCTCATCCCCTTCGAGCACTGCGCGTTGGCCGACGGTGAACGGAGCGAACTCGGCGTCGATATCGACCGAGTACCCGTCTCCACCACCGCCGTCCTGGTCACCTCCGTTCTCGCCGTCCGGTTCGCCCTCGCCATCGTCCCCGCCATCGTCGTCCTCTTGGGCAACGGCGGGACTGGTCGCCAGCGTGACGGCGCCCGCGCCGACGCCGGCGGCGCCCGCCAGTTCGAGGACAGTTCGTCGGGAGACGACCGGCAGGCGGGCCGCCGGCGGGTCGTGCTCTGGGTCATCTGCTGCCTGTTCTACCGCATCGCGTGGGTCTGTCTTCGTCATGTCCAAGTACACCTCGACGCCGCGGTCGGCACCCGCCAGTCTCCACAGTCCCGCCGGGATAGGTGTCGTGGCGTCCGTGAACGGTACGTGACAGGGGTGCATTGTTATCCAGTCGGCGCCGCTCGGTAGCCTGGTCCGAGGGGAAGTCTCGCTCGGGTCGCTGCTCCGATTGCGCCCGCACGTGGACGCGGGCCGGTAGCAGCGCCGTACTCGCCCCCGCCGTCGCCGACCGGCCCCGACGTGACAGCGGGCTTTTGTCGCCGCCACCCCTCTCTGCCGACGATGAATGTCGCGATCGTGACCGTCGGCGACGAGGTGCTCGCGGGGGAGACGACGAACACGAACGCGTCGTGGCTGGCCGGCGAGATCGCTGCTCGCGGTGGACGCGTCCGCCGGATTCTCACGATGCCGGACGACCGGGCGGCGATCACCGCCCGCGTCGGGACGTGGGCCGACGCCTACGACGCAGTGATCGTCACCGGTGGCCTCGGTGGCACCCACGACGACGTGACCGCCGACGCCATCGCCGACGCGTTCGACCGCGAGTTGGTCGTCCACGACGCCGTCCACGAGGACGTGATCGAGACGGTCGCCGCCTACCGCGACGCCAACCCGGACCTGGTCGAGGCGCACGACCTCGACATCGACGTGGCCGCGTGGGCCGCGCTCCCCGAGGGCGCTCGCTACGTGCTCAACGATGAGGGCCTGTGTCCGGGGTTCGTGCTGGAGAACGTGTACGCGATGCCGGGCGTCCCGGGCGAGGTGCGCGCCATCTTCGCCCGCGTCGCCGACGAGTTCGTCGGCGAGTCCGTCGCCGAGACGCTGTACACCCCGCAGCCGGAGGGGTCGATGCTGGCAGCACTCGACGGTGTCCGGGAGCGATTCGACGTCGCGGTCGGGAGCTACCCGGACACGGAGGGGTACAACCGGCTGACGGTCCGCGGCGAGGACCCCGGAGCCGTCGCCGATGCGGCAGCATGGCTCCGCGAACAGGTCGAGGTCGTCGACGAGGACTGACAGTGATTCGGCCGTGTGACCCGTCGTCCGACTGGTGAGCGCTGTCGCTCGCGAGTGTAGGACGACGGGGTAGGTCGGTCGGCGGTGACCGCGGATGCCCGCGGGAAAGGGTGCCGCCCGACCGTGCCGTCTTCTCATCGGAACGGGCGTGGCGGGATAACCCCGTCGGTCGCGTCGTCGCCACAGGTGACCTCCTGGTACCCCGGTAACACTCGTGTCCGCTCGCACTCAAGTTGGTGGGTGTCCTACAGGGGATAATGGCAGCAGTCACACCCACACCGGGCATCCACCACGTCACCTGTATCGCGGGCGACCCCCAGCGCAACCTCGACTTCTGGGTCGAGACGCTCGGCCTGCGTCTCGTGAAGCGGTCGATCAACCAGGACGACCCTGGCACGTACCACTTCTTCTTCGCCGACGCGGAGGGGACACCCGGCACGAGTATGACGTTCTTCCCGTGGGAGAACATGTCGCCGGGGAAGGTTGGGTCGGGGCAGGTGTCGCGCACTGCGTTCCGTGTGCCCGAGGGGAGTCTCGACTTCTGGGAGGCCCGCCTCGACGACCACGGAGTCGACTACGACGACCGCGTCGAGCGATTCGGCGAGACGGTCCTCCCGCTCACCGACCCCGACGGCCTCCCCATCGAATTGGTCGAGGTGGAAGTCCCCGACGACGACCCGACCGTGCCGTGGACGGAGTTCGTCCCCGCCGAACACGCGATTCGCGGGTTCCACTCGGTGACGCTGTGGCTCGCGAACCCCGACGCGACGATGGACCTCCTCCGGACGATGGGGTTGGAGGAGGTCGGGACCGAGGAGTCGCAGGGAGACACGCCGGGCGACGAGCGGACGCGGTTCGCCGCCAGCGGGCCCGTCGGGAAGTACGTCGACGTGCTCCCGACGATCCAGGGCGGGCGACAGGGACACGGGACAGTCCACCACGTGGCGTTCCAGACGCCCACCGACGACGACCAATCGGCGATGCGCTCGGCCGTCCAGAGCGAGGGCCTGCGCCCGACCCAGCAGATCAACCGCCACTGGTTCCGGTCGGTGTACTTCCGCGAGCACAACGGCGTCCTGTTCGAATTGGCGACGAGCGACCCGGGCTACGACAGCGACGAACCGCTCGACGACCTCGGCGGTCGCCTCGTGCTCCCCGGCCAGTTCGAGTCGCGGCGCGACGAGATCGAGGCGCAACTGACTGACGTGACGGTTCCGCGGGCGGACGCGGTCGAGGCCGACGACTGAGCGCCGCCGCCCACGGTCGCGAACCGACGCCGGCCTTTTTGTGACGGAGCAGAGACACGAACACGATGAGCGCCGGCAGCGAACACGTCGACAGACGGGACGGTGGTGCCGGGAAACGTGGTCGCGACGCCGACTGGTGGACCTCGCTCGGTTACCACGGCGTCTGGCAGGTGTTCGGGCTCGGCCTCCCGACGATCTGGCTCGCGTTCCAGTCGCCGACGACCGCGAACCTCCTCGGGCCCGCGGCGATCGCCGGCATCTACGGCCTCGCGCTGGGGATCGCGGCGGGCCGCCAGGGAGTCCTTCGCGGTGACTGGCCGCGCCTCTCCCGTCGGAAACTCGGCACCGGCGTCGGCTACCGGCGGGTCCTCCGGCGCCACTGTCTCGTCGCCGGGACGCTCGCGCTCGCCACCTTCGGCGGCGTGCTCGTCGGCCGGGTCGGCGGCGCCGTCGTCGCCGGCGCGACGGGCCTCGTCGTCTCGCTAGCTGGCGCGGTCGCCTTCCCGCGACTGTCGGACGACGACCAGCGTGCGCTTGTTGGCCGTGCCTGCCTGTACACTGCGGGGCTGGCGGTGACGGTGCTCGTGGCGCGCCCGCTCGACCCGGCCACCGCGATCACGTCGGCGCCGCTCACGCTCGCGTTCCTCGCGGCGACCGCGGTCGTCGACCTCCGGCAGTCGGTCGCCTGAGAATGCGACCGCAGCGGTCGATGATCGCGACGGGTCGGGGACGGCGACCCGGTGCACACGGGGTAGGTTTTTGAGGCCCACGGCGAACAACCGAGCACATGGATACGGGGACGGACCGCCGCCGAGCCGTCGACGTCGGGCCGGAGACGCCGCTGGCGGACGCCCATGCCGCGTTCGTGGCCCACGTCTCGAAGGGCGACACCGGCCGCCACCGCGGCGAAGTCGAGCGGGTCGTCGGCGAGTTCGTCGACCGCGCGAGCGCCGCCGGCGTCGAGACGGTCGGCGACCTGTCGGTCGGCCACGTCGAGACGTACGCCGCGTACCTCGCGCGACGGGCGTGGGCGCGCGAAGAAGACCCCGACCAGGGGATCACCGGGCGGACGGCGCACCAGTACTTCGCGCTCGTCCGGTCGTTTTGCACGTACCTGCTCGAACGCGACGCGCTGGAGACGAACCCCGCCGCCAGCGCCGTCGCCCGCGAGGCGCTCCCCGACCGGAGCGTCGGCGTCCGCGACGACGACCGCGAGCAGTTCTGGAGCGCTGACACCCGCGAGGCTATCGTCCGCTGGATGGACTGGCGCGCCGAGGACGCACTCGACCACGGCTGGCTCGACCCCGCGCGTGCGACCCGCGACCGCGCGCTCGTCGCCGTGTTGGCGTACTCGGGCGCCCGCGGCGCCGAGTTGTTCCGGGACCCGCAGAACGACCGCAGACAGGGGATCCGGTGGCGCCACGTCGACCTCGACGCCGGGACCCTCCGCGTGTACGGCAAGACCCAAGAGTGGCAACGTACGCCGCTTCTCGAACCGGGTGTGGATCGTCTCCGTGCCCACTACCGCCGGCAGGACCCGCCGACCGACGAGTGGCCGGTGTTCCCGACGGCACACCTCCCGAGTCTGTACGCGGTGGTGCGCGAGCACGATGGGGTCGACGCTGACCCGACCAAAGACACCGTCTGGGACCTGCTCCGGGTGCACGAACTGACTCCGCCGGCACTGTCGACGGCGGGCGCTCGGCGACTCCTGAAGACGTTCTCCGCTGAGAGCGGCGTCCACGAGGAGGGCGACCCGCTGCTCCCGCACGGCGCGCGCCGCGGCCTCGGCGACGAACTGTACGACACCTCCGCCGAGTTGGCACAGGAGGTGCTCCGGCACCGCTCGGTCGAGACGACCCACCGGAGCTACCGCGACGACGACGTCGAGCGACTCCGCGATGCGGCCGAGGACGCGCTCGACGGGTGACGTGATGAGACCGGCGCTGCCCGCATCTCGGGGCGCCGCGACGAGCCACGACGGGGCGACGACACGATGACTCGTTCGCCGTGCCGCTTGCTGAACCCTTTTGCGTCGAACGGGCGAACGTCGATCCGATGACAGCGCTCGAAGACGTCGACCTAGACTTCGTCCGACTCGGCAGCACCGGCATCCAGACGAGCGAACTCCAGTTCGGGACGTGGCGCTTCGGCAAGGAGACCGAGGAGGGCAACGTCGAGATCGGCGAGAAGCGAGCACACGAACTGCTCGACGCCTACGCCGAGGCCGGCGGGCGCTACATCGACACCGCCGACGTATACGGCGGCGGCGAGAGCGAGCGGTGGATCGGTGACTGGATCGCCGACCGAGACCGCGAGCGCTACACGGTCGCCTCGAAGATCTTCTGGCAGATCCGAGAGGGCGACCCGAACAGTCGCGGGACGAACCGCAAGAACATCCGCCACCGGATTGACGCGCTGCTCGACCGCCTCGGCACCGACTACGTGGACGTCCTCTACATCCACCGGTGGGACGACGACACGGACGCCCGGGAGTTGATGAAGACGCTCAACGGGCTCGTCGAGGACGGCAAGGTACACTACCTCGGCGCCTCGACCCTCCGTCCGGACGCGTGGAAGGTCGCCCGCGCGAACCAGATCGCGCGCAACGAAGGGTGGGAGCCGTTCTCGGTGCTCCAGCCGCGCTACAACCTCGTCGACCGCGAGATCGAAGGAGACTACCTCGAGATGGCCCGCCACGAAGGCCTCGCGGTCTGCCCGTGGAGTCCGCTCGGGCAGGGGTTCCTCACGGGCAAGTACAGCCGCGAGGAGGGGCTGACCGGCGAGTCGCGCGCCGCGGAGTCGAGTCGCTTCGCCGACGCGTACCTCACCGAGGAGAACTTCGACGTGCACGAGGAGTTGGAGGCCGTGGCTGACGAGGTGGACGCCAGCGTCGCTCAGACGGCGCTCGCGTGGCTCATGCACCGCGACGGCGTCACCGCTCCGATCGTCGGCGCGCGCACCGTCGAGCAGTTGACCGAGAACGTCGCGGCTGCGACCGTTGACCTCTCCGACGAGCAGGTCGACCGGCTCACCGAGGCGAAAGGTGGTCCCTACGCGGGGCTGTAATCGAGTTGCGCGTTTCTCCTGTCGAGGCGACCGCCGTCCTCAGCCGCTGATCTTCGGATTCGACCCGTCGTCGTCGGGGTCGACCGGAGACTCGTCGTCCGGGTCGACGGTGACCGCGCCGTCGCCGTCGACGACCACGCGGCAGTCGGCGTAGGAGAACTCGACACGTGTACTCGCTCCTCCGCCGCCGCTGGCGTGGGTGACGATGGACCGGACGGCGTCCATGTCGACGTACTCGTACAGCGGCGGCAGCTCCGCCTCGTCGGTGTCCGATCGGTTGGCTGCTGCCGTCATGATAGACACCGCGAGGGAACCAGGTTGTGGCACGAGGCTCACCTCAGAGGCGACATGCATAACATTTTGTGTGACGTTGTCACCAGCGAGAAGTAGCTACTCAGCCCCGTCTACGCGGGGATCGCCCCTCCCGATGGCGATCACAGTTCGACCCTCGCGAGGTCGGACTCCAACTCAGCGATCTCGTCGTTGTAGTGGTCGACGAAGCCGCGGAACTGCGGCGCGTACTGGCGCACGTCCGCCGCAGACGGCGCCTCGTACTGCGACAGCAGGTACACGCCGCCGCTGCCGCCGACGCGGAGGTACGAGACGCCGTCGCGGTCCCACTTCAACTCCCAACGAGTGCCGTCGACGCGCGCCGCATAGGTGCCGTAGTCGCCCCCTTCGTAGCGGTGGAGTTCGCCCGCGATCCGGTCGGCGGCGTCGTGGACCGCGTCGAGCACGCGGTCGCGCTCGGCGACAGCCGACTCGGTCGTGCGCGCTTCGGGGAAGTCGCTCGACACGTCGTCGAGGACGCCAGACAGTGAGTCGACGTACTCGTTGTAGGCGGCCACGAACGCGTCGTAGTCGGCGAGCGCGTCCGCAAGCGGCTCCGGCTCCGGGTCGCGCTTCGTGGAGACGACGTACACGTCGTCGCCGCTGGACGGAGAGAAGCGGAGGTACTCCAGGTCGCCGCCCTCGTACTTGACCGTCCACGTAGCGCGCTCGGTGTCGAAGTCGCGACCGCCGTAGTCGCCGCCCTGGAGCAGCGCCAGTTGGTAGGCGATCCGGCCGGCGTGCTCGCGCACCGCCGCCACCACCTCGTCGCGTCGCTCCCTGATCGCGTCCACGTCGTCGGGGTCCGTCGGGGGCCAGTTGGTCACGGCGGGAGTCGGCGCGGGGCGGGGATAACCGACGCGGTGCTGTCGGCGTGTCGCCCGTGCTGGTCGCTCGGTCGGCCCCGCCCGCTCACCCGTGCGTGAAGATGTACGCCTGTCCGTCGTCGACGCCGACACACAGGTCCAACTGCTTCGAGAGGTCGAGGCTCGTCGGGTTCTGCTTGCAGATGACGAGGTCGTCGAACGGTTCCTCGCAGGCCGGGCACGCGACCGCGACGGTGTTCTGGTACGACTTGATCGCGGCGTTGTCCTCGCGCTTCGTCAGCGAGGTGAGGAGTTCGTCGGTGTCGATGTCCATACAGCGGAGGTACGGGTCCCTCCTATTCAATCATCAGGAACCGACAGGCGCGGGCGTCGCGTCACACCTCGTCGATCACAGCCTCCGCGAACCGCGTCAGCGACGCCTCGGGGTCGTCGCCACCGCCGGGTGACACGAGCACGTGGTCGACACCGAGGTCGTCGAGACGGCGGAAGTAGTCGACGAACCACTCGGCGCCCGCGCGGTAGCCGAGGTGGCGGTGTTCCGGGTCGGCCGTCGGGTCGTCGGCCAGTTCCGTGCGCACCGCCATCGAGTACGGCGCGTCGCCGGCGGCGGCCCGCCAGTCGTCGAGGTACGACTCCAGCGTGGAGTCCGGGAGGTGGTAGAACAGCCAGCCGTCGCCGTGGTCTGCGATCCAGTCGAGTTCCTGCCGAGCGAACCCCGTCGGGAGTAACGGGATGGACCCGCCGACGGGTTTCGGGACGAGATTCAGTTCCCCGTCGAGTTCGCCCCACGCGCCGCTGGCTTCGGGGAACTCCTCGCGCCACAGCGTCCGCAGGAGACGCACGGACTCGCGAAAGCGCTCGCCGCGCTCGTCGGCGTCGACGCCGAACGCGGGGAACTCGGGGTCGCGGTCGCCCGTGGCGACGCCCATCACCAGTCGCCCGTCCGAGAGGCGGTCGACGGTCGCGGCGCTCTTGGCGACGTGGATCGGGTGGCGCAGCGAGAGGACGACGCTGGCGGTACCGAGGGCCACCTCGTCGGTGTGGGCGGCGACGTGGCTCAGCCACGGCCACGTGTCGAACGTCTGCCCTGCGTCGCCAAAGCGCGGCCAGTACAGCGGCACGTCGCGCGCCCACAGCGCGTCGAACCCGACGGCCTCCGCGTGGGCGGCCAGCGCTACCTCCTCGTCGACGGCGGGTCGAGACTCGCGCGCGCCCGTCAGCGGGAACCCGGTCCCGAATGTCAGGTCGTCGTCGCCGAACAGGCGCTCGTAGCCGCGGCCGTGGGTCCGATCGCTCACGCCCGCGACTCGGGGACGAACCGTGATGTGGGCTCCGGTCGCGGTGAGTCGTCGCGGTGTGTCGTCTCGACGGGGACTCCGGCGGACACGGCGCCCGCCTCGGTCGACTGCCGGATCGCTCTTGGTCGGCGGTGGCGTTCGTTCGGCCCAGTGAACCACGACCGGATCCACGCTCGGGAACCGACGCACGACCGCGACCGGTGGTCGGTCGGTCGGATCGAGGCGCTGACCGAGCGCGACGGGCACTGCGTCGTCACCGTCCGCGACGAGGCCGACGGCTCGTCGGTGGAGTTGACGGTGACGCTCGCCGTCCGCGACCTGTTCGTCTCGCGCCTCGACCCGGACGCAGCGTCGCCGGTCGGCGAACGCGTCTGGTACCGCAAGCGCGGCGGCTGACTCAGTCTCGTGCGACCGTCTCGTAGACGCCGTCGATGGCCGTCTCGTCGACCGTCAGCGACAGTTCCTCTCCCTCCTCGGCGGCCTCGTCGGCGACGACGGTCACCGCCTCGATGGGGTCACGTCGGACGAATGCGCGGATCCGATCGAGCCACGACGGTCGGCCACCCGCCCGACACACGAGGACGTAGCGCGACGCCGCGACCTCGCGGAGTTCCGGCACCAGTCCCTCGTCGTCCTCGTCTGGCCCGACCACGTGGAGGACTTCGACGCGTAGCTCCCGGGGCACGGTCGGACTACCCGTCGCGGGGGGAAGCCGGTGTCGGTGTCTGATCAGTGGAGTGGGGTCGGCCCCCTGCGGTCGCTCACCTGCGGGTCTCGAACGACGCGACGACGCCCGCGTGGTCCGAGGGCCACACGCGCACGGACTCGGTGCGGTCGCCGTCGTCGCGGACGAGGCGGATCCGGTCGTCGGCCTGGTGGTTCACCCGTTCGATCGACGTGGCGCGGATCCGCCCGCGGCGCAACACGGCGTCGATCCGGCGGTTCAGGCGCGAGCGGTCGTTCCGCAGGGTCGGCGACTGACAGCAGGTATGGCCGGCGCTGCTCGGAGAGAGCCGCCGGAAGGGGTCGGTGAAGGTGTCGGTGAGCAGGTCGTACGCCGCCGAGTCGCCGCCGGGGCCGCTGTTGAGGTCGGCTCCCAGGACGATGCGCCGGCGTTCGGGCAGTTCCCTGACCAACTCGCTGGCTTGCAGCACTCTGAGGAACGACGACACCGACTCCAGGTGCGTCGAGACGGCGGTGAACTCCACCCCGTTCATCGCGAGGTCGGCGCGGGCGTACCCCCGCCGCAGCGACACCTCCTCGTCGGTGTTCGGGATCTGGATCACGGTGTCCGTGTCGAAGGTTCGGGTGACACGGTTTCGAACGTCGACGCCCTCGCGGACGAGCACCGCGTTCCGGTCGGTGACGCGGAAGTCCACTCGCCCGTCGTCGGTCTTCGCGGGGAGTTCGGCGTCGCTCGTGCGCGTCACCGCCGCTCGGCGGAAGTCGATCCCCCGAGCGCGAAGCGACGACTCCAACTCAGCGAGCAGGTCGACGACGACCTCGTCGGCGGCCTCGGCGCCGCGAGTCCCGAAGTCGCCGGGCGTCTGCGTGCGGAACTTCGTCGCCTCTTGCACGGCGAGCACGTCCGCGTCGGCGGCGGCGACCGCGGCGGCGACGGCGTCGGCGCGCGCGGCGTACACCGCCGGGTCGACGCCGTCCAGGAACTTCCCGACGATCCGTCGGAATCCGCCCAGCGAGTCGGCGTCCAGCAGTCGGGACACGTCGAACCCGAGGTAGAGGTTCTGCGTCATCACGGTGGGCTCGGCGGTCGGTCGTCTCGCGCGGGCAGTCGTCGAGACCGCACAGCCGACGCCGGCGGTTGCTCCCGCGACGCCCCGCAACACCGCTCGACGGCTGTACCCCGACCCAGGCCGACTCGTCGGATCCATGACTCGTTCGGGTCCTCTCCACTCCGGCGCTTCGTTACGCGGGTGTGAATCGGTCGTAATCGATCGGTATCCAACACCGCCCGACGGCGGCCACTTCGTGCCGTCGTCGACCGGACTCGGTAGTGGAGGTCGCCGCAGTCGGTCGGTAGGGTCGGTCGAGATGGCTCCTCGGTCTCGGTCGCGCTGGCTGTCACGGTGGTGTCGCTGCGCCCAGACGGTGCGCGTCAGTCCCCCTCGTCGCCGTCTGCCGCGAGCACCTCCGACTGGCGGTCGAGCGCTCGTTCGAGGAACGCCGGCGGTAGCGACGCGAGGTCGCCCGTCTGGACCCGCCAGAAGTCGGCGTACAGACCGTCGGCGGCCAGCAGGTCAGCGTGGGTGCCGTCCTCGACGACCCGCCCGTCGTCGAGCACGAGGATCCGGTCGGCCTCTCGGACCGTCGACAGGCGGTGGGCGATGACGAACGTCGTGCGCTCGGCGGCGAACGCGTCGAGGCGCGCCCGGATGATCGCCTCCGTCTCCGTGTCGACAGCTGAGGTGGCCTCGTCGAGCACGAGAATCGCGGGGTCTTTCAGCATCGTCCGGGCGAGCGCGAGGCGCTGGCGCTGGCCGCCAGACAGTTTCACGCCGCGTTCGCCGACGAGCGTGTCGTAGCCGTCCGGGAGTCGCTCGATGAACTCGTGGGCGTGAGCGCGCCGCGCGGCCTGTTCGACGGCGTCGTCGCTCGCGTCGAAGGTGCCGTAGGCGATGTTGTCGCGGACGCTCCCGAAGAACAGGAACGGCTCTTGACTCACGTAGCCGACCGACCGCCGGAGGCTCCGGAGGGTCACCTCGCGCACGTCCGTCCCGTCGATCCGGACGGCACCCTCGTCGGGGTCGTACAGCCGCGGGAGCAGTTTCAACAGGGTCGACTTGCCGGCGCCGGTGGGGCCGACAACGCCGACGGTCTCCCCGCCGTCGACCGCGAACGACACGTCGTGAATCACCTCCTCGTCGCCGTAGGCGAACGAGACGCCGTCGAACGTGACGGCGCCGTCGGTCACGACCAAAGGCTCGGCACCCGGCGCGTCGCCGACGGCGGGGTCGCGGGTCATCACGGCGCGCACGCGACCGGCGGCGGCCTTCGCCCGCTCGTAGCTGTCGACGATGTTGCCGAGGCGGACGATGGGCCAGACGAACTGCTGGGCGTAGATGACGAACGTGACGAACTCGCCGGGCGACAGCGTCCCCGACAGCCCGAACGGAGGGCGACCGAGCACCCACAGGCCGCCGACGAGGAACGTGATGGCGAACCCGACGCCGGAGACGACGTTCAACCCCGGGAAGTAGGTGATCCGGATACGGACGGCCGCCAGCGTCGCGCGGAGGTACTCGGTCGACGACTCGGCGACGCGGTCGCGCTCGTACGCCTCCGCACCCTCGGTCTTGATCACCTCGATGCCGCCGACGTTGTTCTCCAGTCGGGAGTTGAGGTCGCCGATCTCCTCGCGGATCGAGAGGTACCGCGGCTCGATGACCCGCGTGAACAGCAGCGTGAACGCCGCGAGCAGGGGAACCGGGAGGAGGGTGACGGCAGTGAGCGGGAGGTTCAACCCGACGAGGATCACGCCGATGCCGACGATGGTCGCGACGATCCACAGCGTCGCGCTGACGGCGTTCTCGAGGAACGACTCCAGCGCGTTCACGTCGTTGTTGAGGACGCTCATCAGGTCACCCGTCCGGCGCCCCGAGAAGTACGCCAGATCGAGTCGCTGGAGGCGGTCGTAGGCGTCCACGCGGAGGTCACGCTGGACGCGCTGGGCGAACACGCTCCAGCCCCAGTTCTCGACCCACGAGGCCAGCGCCCCCAACAGCGTCGCCGTCAGCAACACGCCGATCGAGAACAGGAGTTGGTCGACCGGCGCGGCGGGAACGATCGACTCGGGGACGAACGGCAGGCTGTACGGCCGCTCACGCAGGAACACCGCGTCGACGGCGACGCCGATCACCAGCGCGGGGAGCAGGCCGAACAGGCGGCCGGCGACGGTGAAGGCGGCGGCCAGGAGGGCGTACGCGCTGCTGTCCCGGCCGTAGGTGAGGTAGAGGCGCCAGATGGGGTTCTCGCGCCACGACCCCGGTTCGTCGGGGTCTGCGTTCGGGGCGGGGGCCGCGTCCATTCCCGCTCCGTAGCACTCGGACGCGTATCAGTTGCGTGGCGACCGCGACCACCGGCTGTGTGGTGTGGTCGCCAGTGGTTCGCCGTGTGCGAGCACGGCCGCTGTGAGTCAAATCGGCGTTTGCGCCTACAGACGGCTTATGATCCCAGCGAGCGATCTCCGTGTATGCACACCAGACGGTCTCTCCTCCAAAGCGGCGGCCTGCTCGGCCTCGCCGGCGTCACCGGGCTCGCGGGCTGTACGGCGACCGCGAATGACGACGACCCCCTCCCCGACGGCGGTGACGACGGCTCCGGCGACGGCAACGGCGGCTCCGAACCCTCCGATCGCGAGTACCCGCCGGGATCGACCCACGAGGCGACGATCACCGGCGTCGACGACGCACCCGACCTGCCGGTCGCACCGCGCGTGTCGCTCGCAAACCCCTACGTGACCGAGGGACAGCCGGTCGTCCTCCGCGTCGACGTGGACAACCCGACCGACGAGCCGGTGAGGATTGGCGAGTACCGGCCCGTCGTGTTCCAGTACGTGTACGACACTGACGGGACGCTCGTGTGGTACCCCCACTCCGAGCGCTCGACTGACGGCGAGCCGGACCGGGCGGTTCCGGACCTCGACCTCGCGGACGACGGCTGCTGGCGGCTCGCCTCGGGGATCGCCCAGACGATGGAGTACGGAACCGTCGAGATACCCGCGAATGGGACGCTCACGGCGTACGTCGGGCTGTACGCGACCGCCGACGCCCCCGAACCGGCGGATGGCTGCTTCCCGACTGGCGCGTTCCGGTTCGACACGAACTACACCGTGTTCGCGGACGGGATGGACGGCGACGACAACCCCAGCGCGACGTGGGGATTCGACCTCGCGATCGAGACGATCGACAACGACTGAACTGGAGGCGACGACGGGGATCCCGCCACTCTACCGACGGTCGCTCTCGACACCGTCCGAGAGCGGTCAGGTCGACTCGACCGTTCGGTCGGCCATTGCGGCGCCGTCGGCGCCGTCCAGGATCCGCCGGAGCAACGGAGGCGTCATCGCGGAGGTGGTCACGGCCACGAGAAGCACCACCGTGTACATCCGAGGGCTCAAGATTCCGAGGTCGAGCCCGACGGTCGCGATCACGATCTCGATCGCGCCGCGGGCGTTCAGCCCGACGCCCATCCCGGCCGCCTCCGTCCGATCGTAGCCGAGCGCGGTGGCCGCGACGTACACCCCGCCGACCTTGCCGACGGTGGCGACGGCGAGCGTCACGGCCCCGACGACCGCCACGGTCGGGTCCGCCAACAGACCGAGATCGGCGTCGAGCCCAGCGACCCCGAAGAAGACGGGCGCGAACACGCGGAGCGTTCCACGCTCGAACACCGAGCGCGCACGCTCGGAGATTCCGCCCGATCTGGCGACCAACACGCCCGCGACGAACGCGCCCAGCGCAGGCTCGATCCCAACGGCGTGCGCGAGGGCGCTCGCACCGACCGCCGCGGCGACGACGACGAGGAGGTGGCCGGCCGCGTCGTCGTCGGGAAGTCGAGCCAGCACGGCGTCGACGACGCGTTGGCCGACGACCGCGGCGCCGAGCAGGAAGGCCGCGAGCACCAGCATCACCGCGGCGAACGCGCGCCCGTCGAACCGGCCGACGCGCGCGATCCCGACGACGACGCCGAGGAGGATCCACCCGACGATGTCGGTGAACATCGCCGTCGCGACCGTCCGCTGGCCGAACGGGCTGTCGAACGCGTCGAGATCGATGAGGATCCGGACGACGACGGGGATCGCGGAGATGCACAGCGACGTGGCCAGGAAGAGGGCGAACACGAGCCGCGAGGCCTCGCCCGTCAACAGACTGGCCGGGACGACGACGCCGACCCCGACGCCGAGCGCGAACGGCACGACGAGCCCGGCAGCGCCGATCGTCACCACGTCGCGGGCGTACGTCCGGATCAGTTCGACGTCCGTCTCAAGACCGGCGAGCGCGAGGAGCAACACCAATCCCAGTAGTGAGATCTCCGCCAGCAGTGGCAACGCGACCGCCGGAGCGAACAGGTCGGCGACCGAGGGGGCCAGCCGACCGACAACCGACGGGCCGAGGACGAACCCGGTCGCGAGTTCGCCGACGACCCTGGTGAGCCCGAGCCGCTCGGTCAGCGACCCGAGGACGCGGGCGACGACGAGTAACAGTCCGAGGAACGCCGCGAGCGTTGCGGCGTCCGCGAGGCCAAGTGCAGTCATCTCGGGAGCGGAACGGGAGTCACCGACGCTGGGCGATCGGATCGCTTCTGTGTGCCCGCGTTCGGTGAGCAGGTGTGATGGAACTACTTCGCTCGCCCACCGGCTTGAGTCTCGTGGCGATTGTCGTGTTGGTGGGACTGAGCGCGTTCTTCTCCAGCAGCGAGACGGCCATCTTCACGCTCCCCGACGAGTGGATCGACGAGCACGCGAACAGTGGGGATCCCGACGGAGCGACGCTGCGCGACTTGCGTGACGACCCCCACCGGCTATTGGTGACGATCCTCGTCGGGAACAACGTCGTCAACGTCGCCATCGCCAGCCTCACGACGGTGCTGGCCACCGAGTACCTGCCCGACGGGATGGGCGTCACGGTCGCCACGATCGCCGCCAGCTTCCTGATCCTGATCTTCGGCGAAATCGTGCCGAAGTCCTACGGGTTGGCCCGGGCCACGGAGTGGGCCGAGACCGTGGCTCGCCCGCTCGCGATCGTTGAGCTCCTCCTGTACCCGCTCGTCTTCGTCTTCGACCGCATCACGCGAGGGCTCACCGCGGTCATCGGGGGCGAGGCGGACATCGAGACGCCGTACACCGACGAGTGAGGCGGGTAGTGAGACCGTTGGGTCTGCCCTCGCTATCGTCGCTCGCTCGCCGAGCGACGAGAGGACATCTCGAAGCGGGTGACCCCACTGATCGCGGAGATTCTGCGGCGAAGCGATGGCTACACCACGGAGATCCGTCCCCAGGGGGTGTTCGAGGCGCTGTCTCTCCTGGAAGTCGTCGCGGCGAACGAGGACGCTCACAACGAGCTCGGTTGGAGCGGGGATGACGTGTTCAAAGAGATCGTCATCACGATTCTGAACAGGGTCTGCTTCGGCAGTAACCAGCGGCTGTCCACGAATCGTGTCGGGTTCGACTACTGAGGATACACGTTGCGCGTTCACCACTCCCTCGGCAACCGATCAGTGACTGAGAGATTCACCAGCCCCGGTGGACCGTACTCCTTTGGCTGAGGGTAGAAAAGACGATTACATGACAACTCTCGCGTCGCTCCGCCGGCGAGCTGCTACGCACCGCCTGGGCACCTACATCGCGCTTACGTTTCTCGTGACATGGGGGTTCTGGGGAGGCGTCGTCCTCTTCGAACCGTCTGCGACGACGCTTCTCCAACTCGTTGGCGGATTCGGACCGTTGATCGCCGCCGCGATCACCGCCTGGATCGCCGGGGATGTTCGTCCCTGGGCCGCGCAACTCGTGCGCTGGCGGGTTCCAGTGCGGTGGTGGGCGTACGCTGTGCTCGTCCCGGGAGGGATCGTCGGCCTCGTCGTCGTCGGAAGCGTCGGATTCGGCGGCGGGATCGACGTCAGTCGGCTTCCCGGGGCCGGTTCGATCGTCGCGATCGGGGTCCTCACGTTCCTCCGCGGAGGGCTCGAGGAACCTGGCTGGCGTGGAATGGCGCTCCCCCTTCTCCAGAAGCGATTCAATGCGACCGTTGCGAGCGGCGTACTCGGCGTCGTTTGGACGACGTGGCACCTCCCGTTGTTCGTCACACAGGGGACGAACCAAGCGGGCTCCTCGCTCGTTTTGTACGGGATGAGCGTCCTCCCGCTCACGGTTCTTCTCACTGTTCTCTACAACAACACACGGGGAAGCGTCTTGCTGGCGATGCTGTTCCACACGACGTGGAACGCTATCCAGGGCGTGGTCGGTCCTGCCATCACGGGTGCTGGGCGAGTCTCTCCGAACGTGCTCGTCTTGGTCGTGCTGTGGATCGCTGCGCTGGGTGCGATCGCGATCCACGGCGTCAGCGATCTCTCAGGGGAACGTCTGATGGAGATCCCGCGCCCGACACGCTGAACTTGCGTTCTGCCCGATCAACGTCGCCCAGTCTCGAGACCCCGACTCCCTCCACCTCCACCTGCTGAGCAGTCTCCCCGATCTCGCAGGGAGGTGTCGTCAGCAGGTGGGTGTGCCAACGGCGCCGGTGGGAGTGTCTCGCACGCCTCGGCGACACGGAGACACGCCACAACTGGAACTGGACGCGACCGCGTCGAGAGGGCCGTGAAGCGATCGCTCGCGAAGGTAGTTCACGTCTCGGAGTCGTCGAGGGCGGGAACCCCAACCCTCCCGACTCCCGCAACCCGATCCCGAAATCGCTTTCTCGCCGCTGCGGGAACGGAATTCCGTGCCGGCTGACGACCCAGACGACGACGCCGAGCGGGAGACGACGCCGCGTCGGGTGATCGCGACGCTGTTCTTCATCGTGTTCCTCGACCTGCTCGGGTTCGGGATCCTCATCCCCGTGATCCCACTGTACGCCGAATCTTTCGGCGCCAACGAGTTCGTCGGGGGACTGCTCATTGCGACCTACTCACTGTTCCAGTTCGTCGGCGCACCCATCCTCGGTCGTCTCTCAGACGAGCGTGGGCGCCGGCCCGTCTTGCTGATCTCGTTGGCCGGCAGTGTGATCGCGTGGACGCTGTTCGGCGTCGCCGGCGAACTCGGCCCGCTCATCGGCGCGGCGAACGGACTCGTCGTCCTGTTCCTCGCCCGCGCGCTCGCCGGTGTGATGGGCGGCAACATCGCCACCGCGAACGCGTACATCGCCGACGTGACGCCGCCCGAGGAGCGCGCCAAGGGGCTCGGCATCCTCGGCGCGGCGTTCGGCCTCGGTTTCGTGTTCGGTCCCGCCATCGCGGGCGTCGTCTCCAGTCCGTTCGCGCTCTCGGTGTTCCGGGACGTACTCCCGGCGGTGGTGCCCGTCTCGGAGTTCACCATCCCTTCGTTCGTCGCGGCGACGCTGTCGGCGGCCAACCTCGTGGTGGCGTTCGTGGTGCTTCCTGAACCCCGCGAGCGCGTGGAGTCGGCAGCGTCGTCGGGGCGGTCGCGGCTCCGCGAGTTGCTCGACGCGGTCCGGTCGCCGGCCATCGGGACGCTCATCGTCTCGTTTTTCCTCGCGTCCTTCGCGTTCTCGGCGTTCGAGAGCCAGTTCATCTTCCTCACGAACGACCAACTCGGCTACGGCACCGCCGCCAACGCGGTGCTGCTCACCTACATCGGCGTCGTCATCGCCATCGTGCAGGGAGGGCTGATCGGCCCGCTCACCGACCGGTTCGGCGAGTACCGTCTCGCCGTCGGTGGCGCGGCAATCCAAGCGGTGACGCTCGCGCTGGTGCCGTTCGCTGTGACGTCCACGGTACTACCGGCGCTCGGCCCCGTCGAGTCGGGCGCCGTCGCACTCGCGCTGGTGTCGACCCCCCTGGCGGTCGGCAACGCCCTGACGAACGTCTCGCTGAACGCGCTCGTCTCGCGGACCGCCGGCGACGACGAACAGGGCGGCGCCTTCGGACTCACGCAGTCGGCCGGCAGCCTCGCGCGGACGGTCGGCCCGGCGCTGGCGGGACTGCTGTACGTCGCCGTCGACTACTGGTCGCCGTTCGTCGCCGCCGGCGTCGTATTCGTGCCGGTCGTGTTCCTGCTGGTGCGCCTCGGTGAGGCGCGGTCGGTCCCGGTGCCCGAGTAGGCAATCGGCGACCCGCCGCTTCGAGAACGCGCGGGTCGCCTCAAGGAACGCGCGGGTGGCCCCGCCGGTGGAGTTAACGGCCACTCCACGAGTCGATCCGTCATGTCGAACGACGAACGACCGACGGTCACGGTCGACCGGCCGGGGGCCACCTCCGACCCCTCGTCCGCCGAGCGCACCGCGCTGGCGTGCTTGCGCGCAGGCGTGGCCGCCGCGCACCCCAGGCGTGTCGTCGTCGACGGTGTCTCGGTCACCGGCGACACCCTCCGCGTCGCGAACGCCGAGTACGACCTCACGGCCCACGACCGACTGATCGTCGTCGGCGGGGGGAAGGCGGCCGACGGCGTGGCAACCGCATTGGAGGCGGTCCTCGGCGACCGAATCGACGACGGCGTCGTCGTGTGCGACGCGGTCGCCGACGCTGACGAGGGTGGGGCAACGGACGGGACCCGACGGGTCCGACGCGTCCGTGGTGGTCATCCGGTCCCGACGGCCGAGGGCGTCGCGGGGACCGAGGCGGCGCTGGAGCTCGTCAGATCGGCCGACGAGCGGACGCTCGTCCTCGCGGTCGTGACGGGCGGGGCGAGTGCGCTGTTCGCCGCGCCTGCGACGGGGGTCGACCTCGACGCGCTCCGCCACACGACGCGCGCGCTGTTGGACGCGGGCGCCGAGATTAGCGAGATCAACGCGGTCCGCAAACACCTCTCGCGCGTCAAGGGCGGGCGCTTGGCGGCGGCAGCCGCGCCGGCGACGGTGGTCGGACTCGCGCTCAGCGACGTGGTGGGCGACGACCTCGCCGTGATCGGGAGCGGGCCGACGGCACCCGACGAGTCGACGTTCGCCGACGCGCTCGCGGTGCTCGACCGGTACGATCTCGCCGTCCCGTCGGGGGTGCGGACGCATCTGGAACGCGGTGCAGGCGGCGAGGTCTCGGAGACGCCCGGATCCGACGACCCGGCGTTCGACCGCGTCACGACGCACGTGCTGGCGAACGCCCGCACTGGGATCGACGCGGCGGCAGCCACAGCGCGCGACCGCGGCTACGAGCCGTGTGTGCTCTCCAGTCGGATCCGAGGGGAAGCGAGCGCGGCGGGCGTCACCCACGCCGCCGTCGCGGAGGAGGTCGCCGCCTCGGGCGACCCGGTCGACCCGCCGGCGGTCGTCCTCTCGGGCGGCGAGACGACCGTCACCGTCACCGGCGACGGCGTCGGCGGCCCGAACTTGGCGTGCGCGCTCGCGACGGGGATCGAGTTCGCCGACCCGCGCTCGCCGCTCGCGGGTCGCGACTGCGCGTTTCTCGCGGTCGACACCGACGGGCGCGACGGCAGCACCGACGCCGCGGGGGCGCTCGTAACGCCCGAGACGGTCGTCGACCGGGCGACCGCCCGCGACGCACTGGCGGCCGACGACGCGCTCCCGGCGCTCGACGACCGCGGCGCGCTCGTCGTCACTGGCGCGACTGGGACGAACGTGAACGACCTTCGGGTGCTCGTCGTCGAGGAGTGACGGGACGGGTCACGGGCGCCCGACGGCGGCGGACAGCCACCGAGTGAATCGTGTCGCCGCGAGTTCCACGTCTGCAGTCGTTAGGAGTGACGCGAGCGCACCGACAGTGATGCCCCACACGAGGTGGCCACCCAGCGAGACGGGGTCGAGGTTCGGGACGGCGGCGGCGATGCCGACCGTGCGTAGCCAGAGGCCGAGGACGACGCCCGACCCGATCAGCCACAGGAGGACGCCGTAGCCGGCGCCGAGCAGCACTGACCCGCGGACTGAGGAGGCGACGGTCGCCGGGCGGCCGACGGCGGTGACGGCCACGAAGACGGTCGCGAACACCCCGCTGTGGAACAGGTGGGCCACCCACCCCGCGGCGCTGCTCTCGGCGCCGTACAGCGCGCCGATGACCGCCAACGACCCGGTTGCGGCGTGGAGCACACCGCCCATCAGGACGCCCGCGACGAGGCCGACGCCGAGCGCGGCCCACAGTCGGGCGCCCGCGACGCCCGGGTCGTTGCTCGGGGGGACGTTGCGGCCGGTCCGCGGGAGTCCGACTCGAACTGTCGTCGTGTCGCCGTCGTCGTCGACGGCGAGCGTGCCCCCGTACTGGGCTACGAGCAGTCTGACCAGCGGTATCCCGTAGTCGACGTCGTTGTGCTCGTACTCGGGGACCCCGTCGACGAGCACCCCTCGGTCGCGGTCGGAGAGCCACGCGCCGGGGGCCGCGACCGCCACCTCGACGACGCGCTCGGTGGCCGTCACCTCGACGCTCGCCGCTCCGCCGGCGCGGGCCGGCATCGCGAGCAACTCAGACAGCAGTGTCACCAGGTTCTCGTCGGCGCGCACCGACACCGTCGGCAGGTCGACGTCGTGGGTGTCGGCGGTCGCGGTCGTGGAGGCCGCTTCCAGCGCCCGGTCGACGCGGACGGGAACCAGTCCGGAGACGGTGTCCTCGTCCGACCGGAGCAGCACGCGCACCTCGTCGAGCGTGTGCTCGATCCGTTCGACAGCGTCGTCGACGGCGGCCCTGCTCCGCCCGTCGTCGTCACCACGTTCGGCGAGCAGTTCGGCGTGACCCCGGATCACCGTCAGCGAGTTCAACACTTCGTGGCGCAGCAGGCGATTCAACAGGACCGACTGCTCGGCCTGTCGGGCGAGCACCTGCCGCCGCCCCTCGGCGGTCGCCGACTGGACGCCGACGACGACGCCGACGGCGCCGCCCGCGACGACCGACCCAGCGACGACACTCCCCGCGCGGAGGGTGACGGCGCCGCCAGCCTCGGCGACTGCGGGGAGCGCGGTCAACAGCGGGGTGACGACGATGCCGAGTAGGAACCAGACGGCGACCGTGCGCGCGTACTCACGGCTGTGCGTGCTCACCGCGAGATTCACCCCGTACAGCGCCGTGGCGAGGCCGCCAGCCAACGGCACCAGTTGGGCAGTCGTCGCGAGGGGAGCCGTCCCCATGCCGCTGAACACGACGCCGGCCAACAGGAGGCGGGTCGACGCGAACGCCACGACTGCGATCACGATCCCCCCTGGCTTGAGCGCGAGTTGGTCGCCTGCGGAGGGCACGTTCATACTGGTGCGTCTGGGCCCTGGGGCTAATACCTGCCTCCGAGTGTCGCTCACCTCACACGTCGGGCGATCACTCGTCCAACGCGCCGTTCAGCACCTTTGCGGCCACGAGTACCGGGTCCCACACCGGGCTGAACGGCGGTGCGTACGCCAGGTCGAGGTCACCCTCGACGGCCTCGACGACGGCGTCGACGTGGCGCCCGCGAGCGCGGCGACTGCGCATGCAGGAGCCGTACTCGTCCCACGGGACCAACTCGTAGTCGTCGTTGCGCACGCGCTTGGCGATGGCGTCCTGGGCACTCCCGACGTAGGCGGCGCCGTCGCCGGTCCACAGCTTCAGCCCGTTGTCCGACGCCGGGTTGTGCGAGGCCGTCACCGAGACGCCGGCGTCGGCGCCGTACCACTCGACCGCGCGCGCGACCGTCGGCGTGGGAACCTCGCCAAGCGTAATCACGTCCGCGCCACACTCGCGCAGCCCCGCCGTCAGCGCGTCGGTCAGCGCCGGACCAGTGTCGCGCGGGTCGCGACCGACAACGACGCGTCGGGCCCCCTCCGAGGCGACCGCGCGGCCGACGCCCAGCGCGACCGCTCCGGTGACCTCCTCTCCGACGACTCCACGGATACCACTCGTTCCGAACATACGACAGAGAGGTGCGTGGGTCGACGTTTGTTACCACCCGACTATCGAGGAACAGTCAGCTGCTACTGGTCAGAGAAAGTGGTATCGGTCGCACGGCCGCCGTCGGATTCGACCGCGCGCTCTGCCCCACGGCGCGGCGACTGCCCGTTTGCGACCGGCGCACGGGTGTACGTCGCACTCGACGGACGAGTCTGCTCGCCGGTAGGCGTCCCGCGATCGGGGAGGATCACCTCGTCGAGGTGCTCGTTGGCGCGCATGTCCATCGCCATCGCGGCGACGAACGAGAGCACGCCGAGGACGAACACCGCCGTCGACAGCAGTCCGCCGACGAGCAGCGACGCCCCACTCGCGAGCGTCGCCAGGAGGCCGACGCCGGCAACCCCCACCGCACCGGCGCCGAGCGCGTACGCGACGACGAGCGGGTTGAAGTCGTAGACGACGTAGTTCGTGCGCAGGCGCCACAGGAAGTTGCGCAGTAACATCCACGACACGCGCGGCACGTACGTCCGGTAACGGATGTGACTCTCCTCGTCGCCGTAGATGATGGGGTTGGGGATGTCGACCACGCGGAGGCGAGCGACGTTGAGCTTCACGAGCAGGTCGTTGCAGTAGCCGTAGAACTCGTACATCTCGTCGATGTCCGCCTCGTGGAGCGCGCGTCGGGAGATGGCGGTGTAGCCGCTCTGTGGATCGCCGGTGGACCAGTAGCCGCTGGCGATCTTCGTGAGCGCCCCCAGGATGCCGTTGCCCACGAAGCGCAGTCCCGGCATGTCCCCGTGGTCGCGCCGACCGGCGAAACGGTTCCCCTTCACGTAGTCGGCCTCGCCGTCGATGATCGGGTCGAGCAGCGTGCCGAGCACGTCGGGGTCCATCTGGCCGTCGCCGCCCATGACGGCGGTCGCGGCGATGTTGTCTTCGCGGGCGCGGAGATACCCAGTCTTGATCGCGCCGCCGACCCCACGGTTCTGCTGGTGTTGGATCGGGACGACGCGCTGGTCGAACTCGTCGCTGCGTCTCGCCCGTGACGCTTCGGAGTCGGCTCTGCGGTCGATCTCGACCGCGCGCTGGATCTCCGTCCACGTGTCGTCAGTGGACGCGTCGTCGATCACGTAGATACGGTCGACGAACGCGGGCACCGTGACGACCGTCTCGCGGACGAACGGTTCCTCGTTGTACGCCGGGATCACGACCCCGACTGTGTGGCCTCGATACATGGTTCGGACCGACCGTATCCGTCGGTCGATCGATCCCTCCCCCGGACCGGGTTTTGTTACCCTTCTCCTGTTAGAGAAGCCGGAGACTACGGGACGGTGGCCACCGAGGGCGGGCGAACCCCGCGTTCTCGAAGCCGACCTATAACAAAGCCCGAATCGGCGGCACGTGGTCGTAATGAGTACGTACTCCGCGGGGGGAAGGGCACGAGTCGTACTCGTCGTCGCCCTCCTCGTTCTCGCGCCGACGGCCGGCCCGCTCGTCGATGTTGCGGCGGCAGCCGCCGGCGACGGACAGACGTTCGCGGTCGCACAGGCGGGTTCCTGTTACGTTGTGACGCCGTACGAGAACGGCTCGCAGGACGTCACCGCGTTCTACGACTACCGGAATCCGACAACGACGCCACCCAGTAACGACTACAGTTCCCATGGCACCCAGCAATTCCAACAGTCGCGCGGAAGCTCACTCTTGTTCTACGCTGACGGCGAGGACACGAGCATGGTCGTCGTCCACGACGAGTTGGGCGGGACGGGCGACGGGAGTACCGTGACGTACGACTTCGAGGGACTCCCCGCGGGCGGGTTCTGGGCCGTCACGGACGACATATACACCGAAACCAGCGGACAGAGAAACGACGACGACTGGGTAGGGGTCAACACGACCAGCACCACGGTCGACTGGAAGTACTCCGAGGGCCGCACCGACGGCGGCGCGTACAAGGGGTTCGACAACTTCACCGGGACGGTCATCCTCGACCCGGACTACAACGAGGAGGCCGCCCACTGGGGCGACTGGAACCGTTCGGGTGCGGAGCGGTACGAGGTACAAGACTGGACCCTGTTCAGCGAAGACGACGACGAGACGTACAACCTCGACCTCGACCGCAACGTGTACATCCACGCGGGCGAGTGCAACCCGGATCAGTCTGTCACGGCGGATCTGACCGCGCCGTCGAGCGCGGACCCCGGCGAGACAGTCGCGTTCGACGCCAGCGGGACCGTCGGCGACGGCGACGTCGTCGAGTACGTGTGGACCATCGACGGTGACGACTCGTTCGAGCGGGTGACCACCTCCCCGACGACCACGATTCCGTTCGACGAACGGGGCGTCTACACGGTCGAGGTGACGGCGATGGACAGTTACGGCAACGAGGACGTCGCCTCCGCGCAGGTGGTCGTCGGCAACCCCGGCGCCCCGACGGTGAACGTCACCGTGACGCCGTCGACCCCGGTCGTGAACCAGACCGTCACGTTCGACGCGAGCGGGTCGAGCGATCCGAGCGACGACGGGTCGGTCGAGCGTTTCGAGTGGGACGTGAACGGTGACGGGACCGCCGACGCCACGGGTCCGACGTTCGAGACGGCGTTCGCCACCGCGGGGAGCCAGTCTGTCGAGGTGACCGTCTTCGACGACGACAACGAGTCGACGAGCGCCACCGTGACGGTCGACGTCCAGCCCGACCAGCCGCCGACGGCTGCGTTGAACGCGACCCCGCAGACGGTCGCCGTCGGGGAGTCGGTCACCTTCGACGCGAGCGGGTCGAGCGACGACCTCGGGATCGTGGAGTATCGCTGGGACCTCGACGGTGACTCGACGCCGGAACGCAACGAGACCTCCCCGACGCTGTCGAGTAGCTACGACGTGGCGGGCGCGTACACCGCGACGGTGACGGTCGTCGACACCAACGGCCAGACGGACACCGCAGAGGTACCCGTCCGGGTCGGGATCGACGCGTCCCTGTCGGCGCCCGACTCGACGCCGGTCGGCCAGTCGGTGACACTCGACGCCTCCGGAAGCACCGTCAGCGGGTCGAACGTCACCTACCAGTGGGATATCGACGGCGACGGCACCTTCGAGCGGTCCACCGACACCGACCCCACGCTCACGTACACCTTCGAGGCGGCGGGGAACTACGAACCGACGGTCCGGGTGACCGACGGCGAGAACATCACCGCCGACGCGACGACCCCGATCAACGTCACGTCGTTCGCAGACCTGTCTGCGCCGGCGACGGCTCGCGTCGGGGAACAGATCACGTTGGACGCCTCCGGGACAGTGATCGGCGGGAGCAACGTCACCTACGAGTGGGACCTCGACGGCGACGGTACCTTCGAGAGGAACACCAACGGCTCGGCGACGGTGACCCACACGTACAACGTCGCCGACGACTACACCGCGTCCGTCCGCGTGCGCAGCGACACCGAGACCTTGGATGCGAGGACCAGCATCACCGTTGAGTCGTCCGCAGAGCTGACGGCACCACGGAACGCGCTCGTGAACGAGGAGATCACACTCGACGCCTCCAACACCGCGATCGGTGGCAGCGGCGTCACCTACCAGTGGGACCTCGACGGCGACGGCACCTTCGAGACGGACACCAACGGCTCGGCGACGGTGACCCACACGTACACCGAAGCTAGGACGTACGTGCCGCGAGTGCGTGTCATCAGCAACACCGAGTCGCTGGTGGCGAACTGGACGGTGAACGTCAACCAGCCCGATCCTTCGATAGACGCCGACGCGACTGCCGTCGACGTCGGTGAATCCGTCACCTTCCGCGGAGGCATCAACTCGGCAGACGCCTCCTCGGTGACCTACAGATGGACGCTCGGGGATGGAGAGACCAAAACCGGACGCGTCGTCAGCCACGCGTTCGACTCACCTGGGGAGTACACCGTCAACCTGAGCGTAGAGATCGGTAACATCTCCGCGTCCACCTCCACAGAGGTGACCGTCTCTGAGGCACCGGCCAGCGGTGGTGGTGGCGGTGGCGGAGGCGGCGGTGGTGGCGGCGGCGGCGGCGGTGGCGGTGGTGGCGGTGGCGGAGGCGGCGGTGGTGGCGGCGGCGGCGGCGGTGGCGGTGGTGGCGGTGGTGCACCACCGAGTAGCGGCGGCGGTGGTGGTGGGGGTGGCGGCGGAGGCGGTGGCGGCGGCGGCGCCGACGACGTCGACGAGCCAGACCCCGACGACCTGGAGCCGAACTTCACCGACGTCTCGGTGAACCTCAGCAGCACCGAACTGGTCACCGGTGACACGCTCGTCGTGACCGCCAGCGTCACCAACATCGGCAACGGGAGCGGGACGAAGACCATCGAGTTCGAACTCGACGACACGATCGTCGAGGAGCGCCAGTTCACGCTCCAACCCGGCGAGAGCCGGACGGTTCGCTTCACGCGAACGTTCGACACGGCGGACCTGTACTCCGTCCAGATCGACACGGACCAGCGCTTCCTCGTCCGCGTGTCCGAGCCGCAGCCGAACTTCACCGTGACGGGCCTGACGGTGAGCGACGACGCGCCCGACGTCGGCGAGGAGATCACGTTCACCGCGACGGTCAGCAACGACGGGCGTGCGAGCGGGAACACCACGGTCTCACTGTCGCTGTTCAACGAGACGGTCGCCGAAGAGACCGTGACGGTCGCACCCGGCGAGCGCGCTGAGGTGACGTTCACCCGGAGCATCGCCGCGGCCGGGAGCTACCTCGCGAGTGTCGGCAACGAGACGGTCACCGTCACCGTCACCGACCAGGAGGGGACGCAGAGCGGTGGCGACGACCCCGGGGACGGGGGTGACACCTCGACGACAACACCCGGGTTCGGCGCGCTCGCCGCGCTGATCGCGCTCGGGGTCGCCGCGTTAGCGTTCGCCCGGCGCGGTCGCCGGCGGAGCGACTGACGTCCGGGGGCGCTCCCCCGACTCGATTCTGGAAGCGGACTCCGCTCGTCAGCCGACGGCCAGTCAGCGAGCCACCGTCTCCGTTCGCTCGTCGCCGAGGCCGTGCCCGTTCTTCGCCTGTGTCGACGAACCCGGTAGTGGTGCTCGAAGCGTGGAGGAACCCGCACGAGTGGTGCGGTGCGTTCGGACGACCTGCTGTGACGGTACGACGCCGAGCAGCCACGGCCACACCGCGCTCTAAACCGACGACCGTGTGCCCCGCCCGAGACCGGCGTGGGGTCGGTGGTCTCGCCCGAGTCGTCCTCTCGGTATGCGTCGCGCCGCTCGGCCGCGCGGCGTGCGCCCACCGCTGGCCGCCCCGTCGAACGCGGACGTTCGTCCGACGACACCACTCGAGCGGCGACCACGCTGGGACCACCAGCTACACCCTCGGTGTCACGGGGACGACGGACGACTCCACCAGCCTCGGCGGCGGTGCATCGGTACCACCGTCCGGGTCGCAGCAGCCGCGGGCGATGGTGTCCCCCAGACGCTCGCGCCGGCCAGAGCGGATCTGGGTGAGGGCCGGCCATCCCTGTTCGGGCAGCCGGCGTGACACAGCGTCGGGGCCCACTCGGCACCTCGTCGCCGACACAGTCACCTCCGGGGACGCGTCCCTCGACACGAGTCGTCGAGGAAGTCGACCACCCGCGCAGGGTCGCGACCGTCTCGAGGATGCGGGGTCAGCGCGACGGCGACGGCGCCCTTGGAGGTGGAGGACGAGCGAGCGAACCGACGTGCCTCGTCTGAGACGACGCGACGAGAGGGACAGCGAGACGGGGTTCGCGAGGTGTGGCGAACGGCGTGGCGAAGGCTAGAACGTGAGAAAAACGGAAGCGAGCGAAACCCAGGCAGCCGTACCGGGTGACGAGGTGGAGGGCCGAGCGCGTCAGCAGTCGTTGTCGTGGACGTCGTTGCCGACGACGCCGGTCCGGACCTGGAGGTCGCGGTTGTCGTTGCCGCACACCGTGTTGTTGTACACGGCGTTGCCGGTGGAGCCGCGGATGTCGAAGCCGTCGTCGGCGTTGTCCCGGAGCGAGTTGTCCGAGACGACGTTGCCGTCAGACTCGCGCAGGTAGAGGCCGTCGTCGGCGTTTTTGAACGCCCGGTTCGACACGAATCGGTTGGCCGACCCGCCGTCGAGGTCGACGCCGTCGTCGCCGTTGTCGGAGAGGGTGTTGCCCGACAGTTCGTTGTTCGTCCCGATGAGGTACACGCCGTCGTTGGCGTTCTCGGAGGCGACGTTGCCGGCCACGGTGCTGTCGTGGACGCCCGCGAGCGCGATTCCGTCGTCGGTGCTCCCGGACACGACGTTGTTCGAGACCGTGACGCCGGAGGAGTTGATCAGGTGGATCCCGTCGGTCGCACCGGTGACCGTGTTGCCGGAGACGACGCTGCCGTTCGTCCCCCTGACGAACACGCCCTCGTAGCGGTTGTTCGAGATCCGATTGTCGCTGATCGTCAGCGGAGTCGTGTCTGCGGCAGCGGAGCCGAACACGTCGCCGAGTCCTGCGAACCCGGCGTCGCCGAGCATCGGGAGGAGCCACGACGGCGGTCCGTCGGCGGACGCGCGGGTTGACGCCTCGGGAGCGTCGTCGACGCGGACACCCATCCCGCCGTTGCCGGTGATCCGGTTGTCGTGGACGGTCGTCGCGAACGACTGGCGGACGGTGACGCCGTTGCCCCGGTTGTCGGCCAGGGTCGTCTCGGCGACACTGACCTGCTCGCTGCCGACCACGACGACACCGTGGCCGCCGGCGCCGGTGATAGTGCCGTCCTCGACGTCGACCGCCGTCGAGTCGGCGACGCGGATGCCGTCGCCGGTCGCGTTGACGACGCGGACCTCGGCGAACGCGGCGTCCTCGACGCCAGAGAGGGTGATACCGTTCCAGAACTCGGAAACGGCAACCCCCTCGATGTGGAGGTCAGAGACGCCATCGGCGACGATCGCCGACCCGCTCGTGTTGCCGCCGGTCACGGAGTGACCCGCCCCCAACAGTGTCACGCCGTCGGCGGTGACGCGGAAGCAGTCACCTTCGACGGCGGAGACGTCCTGTCGGAGCACGTACACGCCGGAGTCGTCGAGTATCCCGCAGCTGTCGACGTATGTCGTCGCTTCCGGGCCGTAGTGTTCGTCGGCGACCGCCGGCACCGCGAACGCAGCGATCCCCCCTGTGACAGCGAGCAGTGCGACGACCACGACGACGACTGCCCGCCTCTCGGTTCTGCTCCGCCAGTATGGACTCATAGTCAGTACGTAGCAACCCGCTAGGGTCACATTGTAAGCGTCCGACTTCCGTATTCGGTGGCTATCGGGAGGTTCGCGCAGCACCGGCTCGGGCGGCGGAAGCGCGGGTCGTCACCCACTATCAGGGAGCTAACTAAGTTCGGTGGGCGCTTGACGACGGTAGATCGATGTCCGGGGACCGCGGAGCGACGGGTCGAGTCGACACGAACGGTGCGACCGCGACGGCCAGCCGTCGCGCACGCTGCGATGTGGGGTCTCGACGCGCGGGTCGGCTCCGTGGTGGGACGACGTGCGCCGAGGGGGCCGCCGACTGATGTGGCCGTGGGACCACGTTGCCGTCGCCTACATCTGTTACTCCCTGTACACGCGAGTTCGCGGCGGGCGGCCGTCGACGGTGGCCGCCATCGCGGTCGTCGCGGCGGCGACAGCGCCCGACCTCATCGACAAGCCGTTGGCGTGGTGGCTCGGGGTGCTCCCATCTGGGCGGTCGCTCGGCCACTCCGTCTTCACACTCGTGGGAGTGACTGTCCTCACAGGGGTCCTGGAGTTGCTGGCGCGCGTTCGCGGACTGACCGTCGCGGTCGCCCTCGGGTGGGGAAGCCACCTGCTTGGCGACGTGGCGTACCCACTCGTGGTGAAAGGTGACCTCCGAGTGGGGTTCCTCCTGTGGCCCATCGTCCCAGCGGGAGATGCCTCGACGCCGGACGCGTTCGGCCACATTTCGGAACTGTTCGCCGCCTTCCTCGGCTACCTCGCGACGCCCGCGGGGGCGACGTACCTGCTCGCGGACCTCGCGCTGTTGCTCACGGCGCTCGTGCTGTGGATCGCAGACGGCGCGCCGGGGACGGAGTGGTTCTTGTCGCCCGCGGAGGCGGAACCCGACGCGAGCGAGTAGCACGAGCCGCCATTCCGACGAGGCAGGCTCACTCGATGTAGCCGAGCCCCCGAAGTCGCGCCTCGACGACCTCATCTTCCCCGCCGGCTTCTCCCCTCGCGCCTGCGACCGCCGCCGTGGGGCGCCCGTCCGTCGGATCAGTGTCGGTCGCCGCCCTCGTCTCTACCGGGCGGTCCGCAGCGTCCGACCCCGGCGCGAACGCCGACCACAGCACCTCACCGTCGACGGTCCCGGGGATCGGTTCGCCGATGGCGTGTAGCAGCGTCGGGAGCACGTCCGTCACCTGGGCCCCGTCGATCCGAGCGCCCGGGTCGACGTCGGGACCGACCGCGAACAGGATCCCCCCGGGACGGTGGCCCGCCGCGGCCCGGTCGGCGTCGACCACGGCCTCGTCGGTGAGGGGCGTCTGGACGAGATAGCCCTCGACCCCCTCGACCACGAGGTCTGGCGAGTCCGGATCCTCGGGGAACAGGTCGTCTCCGTCGAACACCTCAAGCACGCGTTCGCCGGTCCGTGGGTCGGTGACCGACTCGAACAGCCCCACGAGACGGCGCTTGAGTGGGTCGACCGCGTCGGGAGCGACGACGCCGTCGTCGAAGCGGTCACGGCGGTTTACGTAGACGGAGCCGTGGCCGCGGACGAACGCCTCGGAGCGGGCGTAGTCGACGTCGTAGACGGCGTTGTCACCGGGCACCTGCATCGCTACCATGTCGACGAGCCCCTGCGGGAGCGACTCGACGAGTGCGGCGTCGTCGATGCCGACCCGGTCGAGCCACCCGCGTATCGCCGACTTGTCGACGCCAAGGCGTCCGAGCACGCCACGAGTGCCGCCGGCGTCGCGCCGCGCGAGCAGCCCCTCGCGTTCGAGGACGCGGTTCGCGGAGACGACGCGCTCGGCGGGGCCGAACCCGTGGTCGGAGACGACGAACAGGGTCATGTCCCGCGCGTCGGTGTACGCGCGGACGGTCGCGAGCACGCGGTCGAGTCGCTTGTAGTGGTCGAGGATGATCTCCTCGTCCCACACCAGATGTTGGAGGCGGTCGGGGGCGGTGAACACGACGAACCCCAGCCGGAACGTCGTCTCCGCCAGCAGGAACTCCAGCAGGCGTTCTCGGGAGTCGACGAGGGCGTCGATCTCGCGGGCGAAGGCAGCCGCGTCGCCGTCGAAGCGCTGCCAGTCGAGGCCGATCTGGTAGTCCGGAATCGCCTCGGTTACCCGGTCGGCCAACTCCGGCGGGTGCGTGAACCCCGGTCCCGTCGAGGGGGTCATCATCCCCGTGACCATGGCGCCGTCGATGGAATGGGCAGGGTACGTCATCGGCACGTTCGCCACCGTCGCCGGCGTGACAAGGTCCCAGGCGTGCGGGCCGCGTATCTCGTCGGCCGTGACGACCGAGTGTGAGTAGTCCCGTTCCAAGCGGCGGAACCAGTAACAGCCGTGGCCGTCGGGGCGCCGCCCCGTCGCGATAGCCGGCCACGCGAGCGGGGTCGACGGCGGCGTGGTGCTGTCGAGCGGGCCGGCCGCCCCGTCGGCGAGCAGGTCGGCGAACGCGGGGAGCTCCCCCTCGCGCGCCCACCGCTCGACGAGGTTCCACGGCACCCCGTCGAACCCGAGGACGAACGCCCCAGGCCCGTCCGGAGCCCCGGTCGGCGTCCCGGTCATGGTCGCTCCTCCGTCGGCGTCTGCCGCAGGTTGACTGGACTCATAGTCCACACCGGCGGCTCTCGGGAGGAGGAGCATTGTTAGGACGCTGATGAAGCTACAGAGCGCTACAGAGCAGTTATCGAGGTCGTGGGAGCAGTACGGAGCGGCCAGTCGAACCGCAGTTGCGAGAACCTAGTGCTTGGAGAGATCGCTAGCTTCGGCCACTCAGTCGCCGGAAATTCGCCGTCGAGCATCGGAGTACGGGCCGTATAACAATGCCCGGAACGGCGGAAGCGCCAGCCATGAGATCGATCGCCGGGTCCGGACCGTGGCCGCGGGCGGAGGAGCAGCGATGAGCGGCGACGAGGACGGGTCGAGCGTCCTCGGTCGCGTCCCGACCGACGTGCCGTTCGTCGCGGGGTACGCGCTGTTGGTCGGTGTGTTGGTGCTGGCTGGGGTTGTCGGCGGGGCCGTCCGCGTCGTGCTCGCGGCGCCGCTGATCCTCTTCCTCCCTGGGTACGCCCTACTGTCGGTGCTGTTCCCCGCCGACCGACCGGCGGACGCGGAGCGCCCGAGCGTGTGGCGCCTCCCGACGGCCGACGGGCTCGGGTGGTTCGAGCGGTGCTCGCTCGCGGTGCCGACCAGCGTCGCGCTCGGGCCGCTCGTCGCCGTCTCGCTGGCCGCCGTCGGCGTCCCCCTGACGACCCTCACGGTCACCACGACGCTGGTCGCGCTGGTGTTGCTCGCGAGCGCCGCCGGGGCGGTCAGACGGATCCAGTTGGCGCCGGCGGCGCGGTACGACGTGCCGGTCGGCAGGTGGCGCGAGGAACTCCGGACACGGTGGGGTGGCGACGGGTCACGAATCGACCGCGGGCTTGACGTGCTCGTCGCGCTCGCCGTCGTGCTCGCCGTCAGCGGACTGGCAGTCGGGTTCGCCGCCCCCGACACCGGAGAGTCGTACACCGAGGCGGCGCTCCTGACGCAGGGGAACGACAGACTCGTCGCCGGGAACTACCCCGAGGCGGTCCAGGCGGGACAGTCGACCGACCTGGTGCTCACCCTCGACAACCGACTCGGCGTCGACGCCGAGTACGAGGTGGTCGTCGTGCTCGACCGCGTCCGAGGCGCCAACACCACGGAGTCGCTGACCGTGCTCGAACGGAACGAGCTGTCGCGGTTCTCGGTGTCGGTCGCCGACGGTCAGCAGGCCCAGCAGAACCTCTCGGTGTCGCCGACACTCCTCGGTGAGAACCTCCGCCTGAGCGTGTTCGTCTACCGCGGCGAGGCACCGGCCAACCCCTCCGGCGCGACCGCCGACGAGCACCTCTACCTCTGGATCGACGTGCGATAGCAGGGGGAGACACGCCCCGACCGCGGACTGCGGACGCACCGATCGCTCCTTCTCTGGCTCTGGCACCCACCTCACCGACGAAGTGCAGCGACCGCGCGTGTGGCGAGCAGTTCGCTACGACGACGTTCATCCCTTCGCCGCCGACGGCTACCACGTCCGCAGCATCGACGGCCAGCGCACACCATAGCCCTCGTCCAGTCGGTCCGCTGTAGAGGGAGTCACCGTCGAGTCGGCGACCGTGGCGAACACGGACACCGGCGACAGTGGTAGCCGGAGCCCAGGAGGCGAGTGGACGTGCAGTCGCAGAGGAGTCGGGACCGACGACGTGGACGGACCGACGACCGCCACTGCGTTGACAGGTGAGAGACGGGCGAAGAGCCGGTCGGACGCAGGTCGGTGTCGCCGTCGTAGGCGGAGACTGTCGCCGCAGATCGACCGCTGGCGGTGGGGCGGGACCGCGCGCTCCGAGCGCGGTACTCGCTCTATAACAATGGGCGGACCGGCGGACGTACCGACGATGACCCTACGAACTGCCGTCATCGGCGGCGGAACGGTGTCCGAAGTGCACCTCTCGGGCCTCTCGAAGAACCCGCGGACCGAGCTGGTCGCGATCTGTGACCTCGACGAGGAGATAGCGACCGCGAAGGCGGAGAAGTACGGTATCCAGGCGTACACCGACCTGGACGAACTGCTCGCCGCCGAGAACCTCGACTGGGCCCACGTCTGCACCCCGGTGCAGACGCACGTCCCCGTCGCCAAGACGGTGATCGACGCCGGCGTGCCGGTACAGATCGAGAAGCCGATCACCGAGACGTATGCGGAGTTCGAGGAGCTGGCCGAGTACGCCGCCGAACACGGCGTGACCGTCTCCGAGAAGCACAACCACAACTTCGACCCCGTCGTCCGGCAGGCGCGCAAGCGCATGGAGTCGGGCGAGTGCGGCACGATCAAAGGCGTCGAGGTGATCTACACCGGCTGTTCGAACCCCGACGACCCCAACCGCGGGCCGTGGAACTTCGACCTGGCCGGCGGCGAGTTCGAGGAGGGGCTCCCCCACCCGATCTACATGACGCTGCGCGCGGGTGGGTACCCACGCTCGGAGGACGACGTGCAGGCCACCACCCAGTTGATGGGCGAGTACGAGTACGACTTCACCTACGACGGCGCGATGGTCCAGTACGTCTCCGACGACGACGTGCTGTGCCGGACGACGATGCTCGGTGGCACCCGGCCTGTCCGACAGCTCATGATCCACGGGACGGAGATGTCGCTGACGGCCGACCTGATCTCCCAGACGCTCGTCGAACACGACCGCAACTACAAGGCCGGCGGGAAGGGCCGCGCCCTCAACAACGTCGACAACGTGATCGACCGGGTCGCGGGCACCATCCAGAACCTCCGGGCGGTGATCAAGCGCAGTAACTCCGACGACTGGGACACCGAGCGGCTGCTCAACGCCCACTACTACCAGAACCACGCCGAGTCGATCGCGCTGGAGGCGGGCGACCCCTCACAGATGCCGGTGCCGCTGTCGGAGTCCCGGTGGATGGTCCGCCTGATGGAAGAGATCCGGACCGCCGCCGCCGAGTCCGCCGAGGAGGGCGCCCCGATCGACGCTGAGGCAATCACCCAGGACGCCGAGTGATCGAGGGATCAAGAGGATCATGAGTGTGAACGGGAGTTCGGTGCCGGCGCTCGACCGTGTCGTCCGCGAGTCTGGACGACGCCTACTCGACCGCCTGCCGACCCTGGAGACACCGATGCTGGTCGCGCGCGACCGGTTCGCGCGGGCACAGATCCGCGCCCGGACGATCGCCAACGGCCTCCGCTACGACGCGCCCCCGGAGCCGTACCGGCTGATCCAGATCGATCCCGCAGCAGTCGAGCGCGGCGTTGAGTTCCACGTGCCGAAGTACACGCAGGCCGGCGTGGTCACCGGCGGCGACTGGGACCGCGACGATTGGGACCGCGACGACTGTTTCCGCTTCGCCGACCTCGACGTGTACCAAGCGTACGTCGCGCACTTTGAGGAGGGCGTCCCGTGGGAGGAGACGCCCTTCTACGACCGCGTCGTCAACGAGATCGAACGCGGGGTCGTCAAGTGGGGGTGTCGGAGCGAGGCGGAGTTCCGCGAGCGCTGTGAAAGCATCGAACGCCTGTACGAGCGACTCCGGACCGACGGCTACCGGACGCAAGCGCAACTGCTCGCCGAGAGCGACGACGACCCGATCGAGTTCGGTCGCCGGTCTCAGTTGCTCACCGAGCGACTGAAAGACGAGATCGCCGTCCACGTCGGCCGCGACGGCGAGTTGATCTTCAGCGACGGTCGCAACCGCCTGTCGATGGTGAAGCTGATCGGGCTGACCGACGTCCCCGTACGCGTGCTGCGTCGGCACAGCGGCTGGCAGACCGTCCGCGACGCGTACGTCCGCGGTGAGGAGTGGGCCGCCGACTACGCGGACCACCCGGACATCGAGTACCTCGAGTTCGGCGCGCAGGCGTAACCGCCGACCTCGACCGACGGCAATTCTCCGCTGACAGTTCTGTCGACAGCCGTCTGGCGGTTCCGCCGTGCTACCGGGCCGTGGACTCGCCCGTCGCAGTCGGGAGTTCGAGGACGACCACCGCGCCGTCTGACTCGGTCTCGACTCTGGAGAGCGTCCCGTTGTGCGCGTCGACGAGCCAGCGCGTGAGCCACAGTCCGAGGCCGCTCGCGTGTGTGAGCTGTGAGATCTCTTGATCGCCGGTGATGACCGCCCACTCCGTGTCGGGGATCCCGGGGCCGTTGTCGGAGAACCGGATTACAGTCTGGTCGGTGGGGTCGTCCGGCGCAGTCACCTCGACGTGGAGCGCGACTTCTGCGGAGTCGTTGTGTTCGAGCGCGTTCTCCGCCAACTCGACCAGCGCCCGCCCGACGTCCACGTCCTGGTTCACCTCGACGGGGACCGTCGCTGGCATCTCGACGCTGATCTCGGCGTCGGGGAAGCGGTCGCGCTGTTGGTCGAGCGCGCGCCGGAGGTGCCATCCGAGTTCGACCCGCTCGGTCGTGCCGCCGCGGGCGCCGAGCACCTGTTCGATACGCTTGGCCTTCTCGCTGAGCGTGGTCGCCTTCCGCGCCTTCGTGGCGAGGACGCCCGCCGCCGACGCCAGCGCGGGGTCGTCCAGATCCTCGGCGAGCAGTTCCCCCAGGCCCATCACGACGTTGAGGTCGTTCCGGAGGTTGTGTCGGAGGACGCGGTTGAGGATCTGCAGGAACCGCTCGCGCTCGCGCTGCTCGGTGATGTCGGTGTACACCGCGAACGCGTGCTGGCGACCGTCGCGTGTGTACGGGATCCCACGGAACAGGAAGTCCATGTCGCCGCTCGCGGTCGTGCGTCTGACCTCGGCGGGCGACGGGTCGCCACCGACGACGCGGCGGTCGATACGGCGCGCGTCGTCGAGTGCGCCCGAGGGGACGATCCGGTCGTTGAGTGACTCGCCGGCGACCGACGCCGCGGGCGTGTCGAACACGTCGGTGAACGAGGGGTTGGCGTCGACGATCCGCGGAGCACCGTCCGAGAGGTCGACCTCGACGACCGGGTCGGGGAGGTTCTCGAACAGTTCACGGAAGCGGTCCCGTTCGCGACGGAGGTCCTCGCGCGTCTCGGCGAGTTCGCTGATGTCCGAGAGGACGCCGGCGACCGCGCCCGCGGCGACGTCGTCGGCGACCGGCGACAGTTCGATCGCGACGGGCGTGCGCCGTCCGTCGCCCCGGTCGACACTCGTCTCGACGGTCCGGGTCGGATCTGTCGGGTCGTCGGAGACCGCCGCCGCCACCGCCGCCGCGCGCTCGGCGTCGGCTGTCGCGACCACGTCGCCGAGGTCGACGCCGACGAGGTCGTCGACCCCGACGTAGCGGTTCAGTTGGTCGGTGGCGAACGAGAATCGACCGTCGGTGTCGAGGAGGAACGCCTTCTCGTCGACGTGGTCGACGACCTGCTGGAGGCGTCGCATCTCCGCCTGTCGGTCGAGCCTGTCGAACGCACTCGCGGCGGTTCGGACTAGGAGTTCGACGAGGGCAGCGTCCTCGCGGTCGAACGATTCTGGGTCCGGCGACCCGACCGCCACCGTCCCATGGTCCCCAAGCGGCAACAGCATCGCCGAGCGAGCGGGCCCATAGTCGCGGTCGTTGATCGCGTCGAGGTCGTCGACGATGACTGGTTCGCCGGTCCGAAACGCCCGGCCGGAGGGGCCAGTCGAGTCCGACACCGCTGGGTACGACGCCATCGCCGGCGCCATCCGTTCGGACGCCTGCGCGGGCCGCAACACGCCCTCGTCGGCGTCGTGCAGGCGGACAATTGCCCGGTCGTACCCGAACACGTCGTCGAGCGCGTCGACGGTCGACGCGAGCAGTTCCTCGCGGCCCTCGACCCGCTGGAACCACCGCGTCACGTCGACGAGGTGGCCGAGGGTGCGCTCGCGCTCCTTCCGCCGGGTCACGTCGCGCTGGAACCCCGTGTAGTTGCGCAGGTCGCCGTCGTCGTCGAACACGGGGGCGAGGATCACCTCGTTCCAGAACGGGTCGCCGTCGGCGGTGTAGTTGCGGAGTTCGACCGTCGTCGACTCGTGGGCCGCGACCGCCTCGCGGAGTTGGGCGACGGCCCGCTCGTCGGTGGCGGGGCCCTGCAGGAACCGACAGTTCTGACCGACTGCGTCCGCGGCGTCGTAGCCCGTCACCTCTTCGAACCGCTCGTTGACGTACACGAGCGGGTTGTCCGCCTGGTTCGGGTCGGTGATCGACATCCCGATGGGAGCGGTCTCCAGCGCCCGCGTCTTCAGTTCGAGTTCCTGCTCGCGACGCTTGCGTTCGGTGACGTCGGTGAAGTAGACGGACAGTCCAGACTCGGAGGGGTAGGCGTTGACGGAGAACCAGCGGTCGACCGGGTCGTAGCGGTCCTCGACGGTCACCGGCGTCTGCGTCTCCATCGCCTCGGCGAACGGCTCGTAGAACGCCGATTCGAGCGCCTCCGGCGCGTGCGCGAGGAGGTTCTCGCCGAGCAGCGGCTCCCCTTCCTCGACGTGCATGATCCCGCGGAGCACCTCCGCACCGGCGCTGTTGGCGTACGTCACTTCCCACCCCGGAGTGATCGCGAAGAAGCCGTCGCTCACCCGTTCGAGCGTCCGTCTGAGGTGGTCGCGGGCGTCGACGAGGCGGCGCTCGCGGTCGGTCTGGTCGCCGCCGGACTCGGCGTCGGTGTCGAGCGCGCGGTCGAGGCGGTTGACCGTCACCTCGTGGACGAGTTCACCGTCGCTGAGCGGGAGGACGTCGACGGCACCGGCGTCGAGCGCGTCGCCGGCGGCATCGAGCGTGGTCGCGGCGAACACCGGGACCGCGGCGTCGGCGAACGCGCCGACGGCCGCCGACCCGTCGACGAGCGGGGGTTCGTGGTGACAGATCACGCAGTCGATGTCGTCGCCGGAAGCGGCGAGCGTCTCGACCGCCTCGCCGACGCTTCCGACCGGCGACACCGAGAGGCGACGCCGCGTCGCGTCGGGGAGCAGTCGGCGGAGGGCCTCACGCGGTCGCCCCGACGGCGCGACGAACAGCGCACGCGCGAGGAGGTCCTGCGGGGACGTGGTCGACATTCCTCCACAGTCCCGTCGTACAGCTACTTGAATCTGTGTCCGGCCCCGTGCGGGGCAGTGATACCGCGGCGTGCCGACCGGGAGACAGTCGCTCAGCGGGCGAGCGGTTGACGCTGAGCCAACTCCGAGAGGCCCTCGCGGAGGTCGACACGGGGTTCGAACCCGAGCAGGCGGCGCGCCTTCGACGCGTCGGCGCGACTCCGTTCGACGTCGCCGGGGCGCGGGTCGGTGTGGACGATTCCGGCGGTGGCGCCGCCGACGTCGGCGATCAGTTCAGCGAGTTCGCGGATCGTGACGCTGTCGCCGGTGCCGATGTTGAACGCCTCGCCGACGTGGTCAGTCGTCGCGGCCGCGAGGTTCGCTCGCACGACGTCTGCGACGTGGACGAAGTCGCGCGTCTGGGTGCCGTCGCCCTCAACCGTGAGTGGCTGGCCCGAGCGCGCCTGTTCGAGGAACGTGCTCACGACACCCGCGTACTCGCCCGCCGACTGCCCGGGACCGTAGACGTTGAAGTAGCGGAGGGCGACCGTCTCCAGTCCGTACAACTCGTTGTACACGCGAGCGTAGTGGTCGATGGCGAGTTTGTCAGTGGCGTACGGCGAGGTTGGGCGGGTCGGGTGCGACTCGTCGATTGGCACCGTCTCGGGGTCGCCGTAGATGGCGACGCTGGAGGCGAGTACGACGCGGGCGTCGACCTCGCGGGCTGCGTCGAGCACCGCCAGCGTGCCGGCGACGTTCACGCGGTTGCTCTCGACGGGGCGTTCGACGGACTTCGGGACGCTGACGAGGCCGGCCTCGTGGAACACGAGGTCGACACCGGCCATCGCTTCGCGGAGGAGGTCCTCGTCAAGCAGGTCGCCCTCGTACAGCTCTGCGCCCGCGGGGACGTTTCGCTCCTGGCCCGTCGAGAGGTCGTCGAGCACGCGCACCTCGTTGTCGTCGACGAGCGCGCGGGCGATGTGGCTCCCGACGAACCCCGCACCCCCCGTAACAAGCACCGTCCGCCCCGTGACATCGGCGTCGATGGTCGCCGTATCTGTCGCCGTGTGTGTGTCCATGAACGTCGGGAGCCGAGGAGCGAGGATTGTTATGGGGCAACAAACCACGTTGTAGGCTGCTTACCCGAGCAGGCGAGCGACCTCTCGAGGGTCGAGCACGCCGCCAGCGACGGACAACAGGCCCCACACGAGCACGCCCACGAGGACCACGCCGAACAGCGTCACCAGCCCGGAGACGTACGGGAGTGCGAACCACACCGCCGCGGCCATCCCGGCGGTGACGAGACAGACGATTCCGAGCGCCCTGACGACGCGGGTGAACGTCAGCGACAGCTCCTGGTGGATGAAGTAGACGTTCGAGGAGGTGTACACCGTGTAGGTGATCACCGTCGCGATTGCCGCGCCCGTGACGCCGAAAATCGGGATGAGCAGGAGGTTGAGGATCACGTTCGCAACTGCCATCGCCGTCTTGATGATCGCCCGCGACCGAGCGCGACCGAGGTAGTCCAGTCCGTCGCTGGTCACCTTGTTGACGGCGTTGACGAGGATGAAGCCGCCGTACACTTGGACGACGGGGACGGCCCCGAGGTAGTCTGCGCCGAAGACGTAGCGGATCATCGGGTCGGCGACCAGCGCGAGGCCGGTGACCGCCGGCACGTACGCCAGCAAGACGTACATGAGCGAGCGCTCGTACATCCGGGCGGCACGGGCCGTCTCGCCCTTGGAGTTCTGCTCGCCGAGCGCCGGCGAGATGGTGAAGCCGAACGACGACGCCGGCATCGAGACGAAGTCGGAGATCTGTTTGGCGATGGTGTAGAAGCCGACGGCGGTCACGTCAAGCAGCGCGCCGACGATCAGCACGTCGACCTTCTTGTCGAGGACGTTCGCCCCGCGCGTCGCCGTCAGTGGGACGCTGTACTCGAGGATCCGACGCGAGATCGACGCGTCCGGGTCGCTCGTCGCCTCGAACTCGCCGGCGAGGCGCTTGGCGAGCAGGAGCCCGCCGACGACCGCGGCGACCAGGTAGCCAGCCACGTACCCCCACAGCGCGCCCGCGACGCCGAAGCCTGCCACGATGAGTCCGACGACGAAGAGGACGCGACCGACACTCATTGCGACCCGGACGATACCGCTCCACTCGACGCGGCCGAAGGCCCGCAGCAGTTCGCGGGCGTACTGCATGAGGGCGTTGCCGATGACGTAGCCGGCGCCGATCAGGAGGAACGGCACCAGCGTGTCCTGGCCGATCATGCGGGCAATCGGCTCGCCGACGGTGACGATCGCAACCCCCACGACGAGCGCAAGGCCGATGACGAACGCCAGCGAGCGACGGACGACGTGACGGACGAGCCCCGGGTCAGACTCGGAGAACTCGGTGACGTAGCGGCTCGCGGACTTCGGGAGGCCGAGCGTCGCGAAGATGGCGACGACCGACATCGCCGCGAGCACGAAGTTGAGCGTTCCGTACTCCGCGGGCGTCAGCAGATACCGCGTGAGGAGGACGATGAGGGCGGCGTTCGCCAACATGTCGAAGGTGTTGGCAGCGAACGTCGCCTTGACGCCGCTCGCGACCCGCTGTCTCAACGATGAGGCCACGCGTCAGGCCTCCTCGGGGTCGACCGCCCGTACGTAGTACAGTTGGAAGCCGTCACTGGACCGGACGCGGTTCACGTCCGTCGTCGTCTCCAGTCGAGTGAAGCCCTCCTGGGCGTAGCGGAAGCCGTCGTACAGCACGACCTCGCGCTCGTAGCCGGCCTGCGTGATCGCGAGGTAGCGCGTCTCGCCGTACGCCCGGTCGTACTCGGCGTCGTTGAACCGTTGGCTCGACGTGCCGTCCTCGTACCCCGGGAACTCGAAGCCGAAGCGTGCGTACTGGGTGCCGTAGTAGTAGTCGACGTACCGCTGCGGGCCGCCGCGGAGGCCGGTGAACTCGATGTCGGCCTGCCGGTGCTCGAACGACGCGGAGTAGCCGCTCATCTGGCTCTCGGTGACGTGCGCGCTCGGCTGGTACATGTACGGCGAGGAGTGGTAGCCGATCGCCGCGACCGGCGCGAGCACCAACAGTAACACGAGCACGAGCACCCGTCCGGTGCCAGCGGGGGCGGCGGCGTCGACCTTGTCGGCGGCGAGGGCGAGACCGACGGCGGCCAACACAGTAACGAACACCATGATGAACCCCTGGTAGCGGAAGTACTGGTCGCCGGCGCTGATGACGAACATCAGCAAGAACACGCCCGACAGCGGGACGAGCGCGATCCCGAGGTACCGGACGGCAGCGTCGGTCCAACCGTCGCGCATCCGTCCCGAGAGCGCCACCGACAGCACGGCGACGGCGATCAGCGTGAACACGAGGCCGACGAGGAACAGTCTGAGGAACACCGTCGAGATGCTCCCACCGAGCGCCGTCAACGAGGTCGACTTCGCGGCGACGACGGTCCCCGCAGACGTGTCCCCGCCGAGGATGCTCGCGATGGTGAACGACACCGTCCCGGTGGCCCGATCGAACCGCGGCGCCCACAGCAGGAACGCCGCGGCCACGACGACCGTCTGGAAGCCGAGCCAGCGGTGACCCGCGATCAGACTGCCAGAGCCGAACCGGCGGTACAGTAACTGAATACCCGTGATCGCGATGAATACCAACACGACGTTGAGTGCCTGTTGCGGGTGGATCAACACCATCGCCATCGAGACGACCGCGAGGAGGGCGCCGGAGCCGGTGACGCCGACTCGACCGCCGCCGTCGGTCATCGTGGGCGAGGACGCAGGGTCGTCCACGGGTGAGGCGGCTGCGACGGCGTCGCGCGAGGAGTCGAACACGTACGTCAGCGCCAAGAAGACGACGACTGGGAGGAACATGATCGCCTGACTCGTCGGGTGTGCCCCCGGGTGGACGCTGATGTTGTTGACCGGGGTGAACAGCGCGGCGGCGACGAGGCCGATGGCGTACGCCCGTCGAGCGTCGGTGACGAGTTGGACCACCAGCGGCACCACCAGTAGGAACACCGCCGGGAACACCAGCAACACGACGTACTGCATCGCGGACGTGAGCGGTACCCCGGCGACCGCCGAGACAGTGACCGACAGGGTGTGGATGCCGGGGTAGAGGAGTTCCGTGGGGGCGAGCGTCCCCGCGGCCATCTCGCGCGCCCACCCGAGGTGGGACAGCGAATCGCCGGCGCCGTAGAACTCGTAGCCGCGGATCACCGGCATCGCGGTCAGCGCGACGCCTGCACAGCCGATCGACAGCAGTCCGGCGCTCCCGTACCGGCTTCCCCGGGGTGTCGCGAGCGCGGCGATCAGGCCGGTAGTGGCAGCAATCCCGAGACCGATCCACGTCACCGTCGGCGTTGCTGCGTACAGTGACAGTTCGTAGCCGGTCGCCGGCGAGCGGTGCGCCACCACGACCGCGACGAACAGCCCGAGGTAGCCCAAAAGAAGCGCAATTCCGACGGCACGGCGGTTCAGAGATCTCATATGACGTTGCTCACCGATTACCGGCAGTCGGATTCCTCCGGGGATTGTTATAGAGCCGATACGGGCCGCCAGTGACGACCGCCGACGGTTCACGTGAGACTACCCGCGCGGTCACGACAGCACCTCCTCGTACACTTCCAACAGTCGTTCGCCCGCCTCGGCGATGCCGATCTCCTCGGCAGCCCGCCGACCGTCCGAGCGCTCGCCCGCCCGGAGTGCCTCGACGACGCCCGCGACGAGGTCGTCGTCGGTGTCGGCCACGCGCGACAGCGAGACGCCGCGGAGGCGCTCCGGCACGTCGCCTACGTCGGTCGACACAACCGGCAGTTCACACGCGAGCGCCTCCTTGACGGCGTTGGGCGACCCCTCGCGCTCGGAGGTGACCAACAGGACGTCGGCGGCGTTCATGAACACCGGCATCAACTCGTGAGGCTGGCCGGAGACCGTGTGGAGTCGGACGTCGAACTCGCCGTCGAGTTCCGCGGTCACGCGCTCGGCGACCCGCTGTGCGCGGGGGTAGTCTTTCACCCCCCGGGCTGGCGGGTACGGGAACAGGATGTGCTTCACGTTCGGGTCGTGCTCCCAGTCGAGTCGGTCGCGCGCCCACTCGATGGGCATCGGGCGGAACAGGTCGAGGTCGACGCCGTGGGGGATGACGTAGCACGGTTCGTCCAGTTCCTCGGCCATCCGCTCGGACATGACGACCACGGCGTCTGCGTAGCGCGCACATCGCTTCGTGAGCCAACCGTACTCGCCCATGAGGTCGGTTCCCCACAGCGAGAGGACGACCGGCAGTCGCATCTGGGCGAGTGCGTGGGGAGCGGTAAGTCCGTAGTTCGCGTGAACGAGGTCGTAGTCGCCCAGCGAGTGTCGCAGCACCGACGGGAGGAAGCGGGCGTAGTGGATCGGTGAGCGACCGTCGGTCTCCTCGCCGTCGTACGTGCGGTCGCTGGGAACTGAGATGGTGGTCTCGTCGACGCCGAGCTTCGAGAGCGTCTCCCGCTGCTGGACGAAGAAGCGCGACTGCTCGCTGGGGACGAGATTGAGGACGCGCATCCTCACCGACTCATTAGCCGGTAGGCCGTCTTGGCGGCCTTCATCCCCGCGCCTTCAGACTCGACCGTGTAGTAGTGGACGAGGTTGGCGCCGAACTTGCTCTTGTACTGGCAGAGGCGCTCCGTGTTCGCCCCCATCAGGTCGTACGTGTCGACCGACTCCAGCGGCTCCCCGGCGGCGATGTCCTCGATGATCGACCAGTGGACCAAGCTGTTGACCGCGGTGCCGTCGACCGTCGCGATGGCGCCACCGAGCCAGAAGTAGGCCGCGTCGTTCGAATACAGCGCGATGATGCCGCTGCGGAACTCGCCGTCGGCGTCGCGGACGACGTACGGACGACAGCGGTCGACCGCCGACAGTGCGTCCGTCAGATCGCGGACGTACGGCCACGTCAGCGTGAACGGTTCGTCCTGCTCCTCGTAGCGCTCGCGGGCCTGCTCGTAGATCCGACGGATCGCCTGGCGTCCCTCGACTTCGACAGTGACGTCGAGGTCCTGCGCGTCGGAGATGTCCCGGCGGAGACTCTTGGAGAACGACGACATGATCGCGTCGGTGTCCTCGCCGACCGGGAGGTGATAGGTGAACGATGGCTTCATGGACAGCTGGGACCAGCCGAACGGCCGGGGGTCGGGGTAGCTCGTCGGGCACACCATCCGGAACAGCGTCGTCGACGAGCCCACGTCGAGTTCCTTCAACAACCCCTCGGTGAACCGGCCGTTCACCCGCTCTTGTTTGCGCTGTTTGGGGCTGGCGGGGGTGACGAGCGGGCCGAGTCGCGGCACGCCGAACCCGGGCGGCGGCGACATCGCCGCGGTTCCGAACGCCTGCTTGCGGACGAAGATGGGCGCGAGCCCGACCGCCTGTTCCCCCTTGAAGCCGCCGTACAGTCTGAGTTCGCCGTTCGCGTGCGAGTCCAACGCGTCGAGCGCCTCCGGCGTGTGGAACACCTCGAAGCCGTCGCTCGGGAGCGCGTCGGACCACTCGTCCAGCGAGAGCCGTCGTATCTCCATGTATGGTGAGGGGGACCCGACGTGGGGATTGTTATACGGCGGTTACCGACCGGAGGCGGCCACGAGACCGCCGATCGCTATCAGTCGGTCAGCGACTGGTGGAGTGGAGATCGGAGGGGTTATTCGCACCCCGCCGTGGCGTTCGGGCGTGCGACGATCCCTCCGGTTCGCCGCGGGAGCGACGCTGGGCGTCGCCGCGCTGGCGGCGTACCTCGCGTACGCTGGTCCCCACCAGGTACTCGATCGCGCGACCGCCGTGGCGCCGTGGGCCGTCGCCGTCGTCGCGGCGCTCGTCGTCTGCGAGGCGGTCGTCGACGGCGTCGGCGTGTGGGCGTCCGTCCGCCCGCTGAACGGCGGTATCTCCCCACGGCGGAGCGTTCAGTTCGCGCTTGCGGGCGACTTCTTCGACGTGCTGAGCCCTGCCGGGCCGGTCAGTTCCGAGCCGATCATGGCCCGCTTCTTCGGCGTCGAGACCGGGACCGGCTACAGCGAAGCGCTCGGCGTCCGCGGCGTCGCGAAGTACGTGAAGTCGGGCGCCCAGTTGCTCGTGTCGACGGCGTTGGTCGCGGTGTTACTGCTGGACGGCGTCTCGCCACGGTACGTGCTCGTCACGCTCGGCGGTGCCGTGGGCGTACTGGCGCTCGGCGGCGTCGTGCTCGTCGGGGGGCGCGGTCCCCTCGACCGCGCGGTGGTCGTGCTCCTCTCGCCGGTGGTCAGAGTCATATCGGGACTGTACCGGGAGGATCCACACGGCCACGAGGTCGTCGTCGCGGCGGTAGAGCGGTTCTGGACGCGAGCGCTCGCCTTTCGAGAAGCGCCGCGACTGGTCGCGCTCATCGCCCTCGGTGGCGTGCTCGAACAACTGCTGACCGCGAGCGCGCTGTGGGTCGCACTCGCGGGGACCGGATCGTCGGTCGCGCTGATCGCACTCGTGGCGGTGATCCCGCTCCCGCAGGCTGCCAGCGTCGTCCCCGTCCCCGGAAGCCTCGGCGCCTACGACGTGTTGTTGGCGGGCGCGCTCGTCGTCGTGACTGGCGTGCCCTCGGCGAGCGCCGCGGCGGCGGTGCTGGTCGTGCGGACGTTCGGACTCGCCACCGCGTTGGGTGTCGGCGGCCTCGCGACGGCATTCCTGCGCGGGTGGACCCCCCGCGGCGGGTGAACCGACGAGTCGGGTTGTCGAATCGGTCGAGTTATACTGATCCGTCGGACTCGGGTGCTATGGCAATCCTCGAAGACGCCGTCCTCGGCGTCCACATCGCGGCGGGCTTTCTCGCGCTCGCGGCGGGGGCCGGCGCGCTCGTCACCGAGAAGGGAGGTCGTCGACATCGCCGTCTCGGGCGAACGTACGTCGGTGGGATGGCGGTCGTCTCGGCGACCGCGCTCGGCCTCCTGGCACTCGAACAGAGCGTCGGACGGATCGTGCTCGGGTTGATCGCGGTGTTCAGCTTCTACTTCGCCTTCTCCGGCTACCGCGTCCTGTCCCGCAAGCGACCGCGCGACGCCCCCGAACGTATCGACTGGGCCGCCGCGGGGCTGTTGGCGGCGGCGGGCGTCGGGATGATCGGACTCGGCGCGACGTTCGTGCTCGACGGCGTCGACTTCGGCGTCGTGTTGCTGGTGTTCGGCGGCCTCGCATTCGTCTTCTTCGTCAGCGACGTGCGACAGTTCCGAGCGACGGAGACGCCGCCGCGGACGTGGTTCTTCGAGCACGTCAAACGGATGGGCGGGGCGTACATCGCCACCGTCACCGCGTTCGCCGTGGTCAACGCAACCTTCCTCCCGACGGTCGCGCGGTGGCTGGTGCCGACGGTCGTCGGCACGGTCGCGATCAGACTCGCCACTCGTCGCTACCAGCGCCAGTTCGCGTCGGGAGGCCAGCCAGCGGACGCCGACTGACCGCCTATCAGGAGAACGGAGTCGCCCTACTCGGGCCGGTCGGTGCCGCCGTCGGCGGTCGCGTCGGCGACGCGGTCGCCAGTCTGGACTTCCCACCGTTCGAGGTCGTCGAGGTCCAGCAGGGCGTAGAACTCGCCAGGGGAGCCGACCCAGCCACCGAGCTCCTGTGCCCGGCTGATGAGCTTCCGGTAGATTCGGCGGTGACCGGGGAACTCCTCCGGCGCGAGGTGTCGGAGGTGCCACAGGACGGACATCACGGCGCCCTCCTCGCGGGCTTCCTGGAGGATGTCCTCACACACCTGCCACGCGGCGTCGAAGTCCGCGCCGGGGTCTGGGAGGGACTGCTCCATGATCGTCAGCGGGAACACGACGAACTCGTCGCCGAAGGGGCGGCGGAGGCCGTGGCCGTGGTGGAAGCCGTACTCGCCGCTGATGCCGAGGCTACAGTCGTACTTCAGCCCGAGCGAGCGCTGGTGTTCCCACGTGTCCGGCGTCTTGAGGTTGAGGTAGTGCTGTCGACCGCCGGTCACGGCGCGGCCGAGCACCCGTTCGACCGTCTCCTTCTCTGCTCTGAGACGGTCCGGGTCGTCGAACGACTCGTATGAACCGTGGAGGCCAATCTCCCAGCCGCCCTCGTCGAGCGCGCGGATCGCTTCGACGATGTCGGGGTCGGTCGGGTCGTAGCGCCCGGCGAACAGCTGGACGCCCTCCATCGTGACCCACTCCGAGCGTGGGCGGTCGCGGAACAGGCGCTGTTCGTCGAGGATGTAACACGCCGAGCGGACGCCCAGATCGTCCTCCAGCGCCATCACGTCCTCGAACTGCCAGTAGGGGTTCACCCCCGGCATCAGCGTCGAGAGGTGGTACGCCCGGCGCTCGGGCTGGGTCAGCGCGTAGTACAGCGACTGGTACGTCTTGTACGGCCGGTCGATGTCGTGGGTGAGCAAGAGGCTGAACTCGTACCCGTCCGGCACGGGGCGCTCCTCCGGCGGTTCGACCCCGCCGGGCCACGTCAGGTCGTCGTTGCCCGGGAGGAAGTCGTACTCGTCGCGGGTCACGCGGCCACCTCCTCGGCCAACTCGACCATGAACGCCGTCACGTCCACCTTCTCGCCCAGCAAGCGGCGGCGAGCGCGACGCCAGCGGCTACCGGCGTCGGGGTCCCCCGCGAGGTCGACGGCGCGGTCGAGGACCGCGCGCTCGTCGGTCAACGACTCGACGAGGCCGTAGTCGGCGAGCGTCTCGAAGTTGCCCATGCTGGAGTCGTACGGGTCGAACCGGACCGTCGGCGTCGCCAGCAGCGCGGCCTCGGTGGCCATCGTCCCGGAGTCGCCGACGTACAGGTCCGCGAACGCGAGCAGGTCGTGCATCGCGTCGGGCGCGACCGGCGAGGCGTGCTCGCGGAGGTCCTCGGGGAGCCGCGACTCGCTGGTGATGTACACCGAGCCGTGCTCGCCGAGTCGGTCGACGAGTTCGCGCACGCCGTCGGGCGAGAAGCCCGCAGTACCGTTGTCGTGGTGGGCGCTCCACTCGACGAGCCGAATCACGGCGAACGGTTCGTCGGGGTCGACGCCGGCGTCCGACAGCCGCGTCGGGTCCGGGTCGAACCGTGCCGGGTGGAGGTACGCGAGTTCGTGGTAACCTTGATACCGGAGCTGGTGGTCGCCCACGTCGCGGGCGAACTCCGCGGGCGTACAGACGACCGAGGCGAACGGCGTCGTCACGCGGTCGAGCAGACCGGCCTGCTCGGTGTCGTGAAACACGACGTTGGGCGCGCCGACGAGCCGCGAGACGTACGCGGCCGTCGGGTTCAGCCTGCTGAGCACCACGTCGGGCTCGAAGCACGTCGCCAGCCGCAAGAGACGCGCGCCGCGGCCCGTCCACTCGCGTGCGGCGCCGGTCGCACCGGTCGCCTTCGTCGACAGCGGCGTGTGGTCGATGCCGTACGCGTCGAGCAGATCCGTCGTCACGTCCTTCTCCCGGCTGACGACGCGGACCGCGTGCCCGCGCTCTTCGAACTCGCCGATCGCGTTGCGGAACAGGTGGACGTGGGCCGGGTGACTCACGTCGACGAGGACCCGCATGCTCACTCCAGGTAGCCGAGGTCGGCCAGCCGTTCCTCGACCTCCGCGTCGTCGGTCTCCTCGGCCTCGCGGTCGCCCGAGAGCGGGCGACGCGTCCGGACGGCGCGCTCGGCGGGTTCGCTCCCCTCGGCGAACACGTCCAGCACCTCGCCGTCGAGGTCGTCGGGGACGGCCGCGCCCATGGTGTGCAGCAGCGTCGGCGCGAGGTCGACGATGCGGGCGCGCTCGGTCAGCCCGTCCGAGCGGAAGTTCGGTCCGGAGAACAGGAACACGCCCTCGGGCATGTTGCCGCCGAGCCACACGCCGGAGTCGGCGATGGCCTCGTTCGGCCCGATAGCGTCGCTGGTGTGCACACCGTCACCCTGGTCGAGGATGAGGTCGGGCGCGTGGTGGACGTACGGCCCCTCGTAGTACTCCTCACCGCGGTAGACTGCCTTCACGATGGGCTTGCCCGTCTCCGGGTGGCGAAGCGCCTCCAGCCCCTCGATCAGCTCCGTGCGGAGGTCCTCGTAGCCCGGGTCGTCGGGCTGGAGGGTGAGGTAGATCGGCCCCTGGTTGCTGGCGACGGCGCGCGTCTCGTCCCAGTCGAGGATCGACAGCACCCGGTCGCGCTTGACGCCCTCGTCCCACGGGATGACCTTCTGGATCCCCTCGGGGACGACCTTGCTGAGCGTCTCGACCATGTTGAGGCGCTTGGCGACCGAGAGCGCCCGCTCGCGGGTGATCCCCGCCTTGCGGAGCGCGCCGTCGATGTTGTTCTCGACCGAGAGGTACCCCTGCTGCTGGAGCCAGACGTTGATGTAGAACACGGCGTCGACGTAGCAGGTGCCGTGGTCCGACATCACGAGGATGTCGTGGTCTTGGTCGAGGAAGTCGCCGAGGTGCTTGTCGATGCGCTTCCAGGCGCGGTACACCGGCTCCTCGTCGTAGAAGTAGTGCTGTAGCGCCATGCTGTAGAACACTGTCAGGTGGAGGAAGTCCGGCTCCTCGCGCTCCATGAGCGCCTTCGCCGCCTCGAACCGGAGGTCGACGAGGTCCAGCACCGCCTCCACCTCGGCGTCGCCCTTCTCGGTGGGCGAGATCATCGGGGTGGGGTGGACCTTGTAGTCCAGTTCCTCGCGGAGGAACTCCTCGACGTGCGGGGGCGTGGCGAAGCCGCGCTCCAGCGAGCGGTACTCCGTCTCGGAGGCGTCGGGGCCACCGGCGACCATGAAGCCGTCGAGGTCCTTCGGCGGGTACGTCGACGGCTTGTTGATGACGCCGGCGGTCATCCCCTCGTCGTTGAGGTAGTCCCACAGCTCCGCGCTCTTGAAGTCGGTCGCGTCGTGGAACACGTGCTGACGGTTCTTCGTGTCGATGCGGTCGAACCGGAAGACGTCGAGCTTCCCGGGGTTCTTCCCGGTCGCGTAGCACTTCCAGTTCGGCACCGTCAGCGGCGGGAGACAGCTCTCCGAGACGCCACCGACGCCGTCGTCGATGAGCCGTTGCAGGTTCGGGAGGTCCCCACCGTCGAGCCAGTCGCCGATGAGGTCCCAGTTCGCTCCGTCCAGTCCGATCGTGATCGTTGTCATGTGGTGGTCGAGGGTGAGTGAGGACGGACCAGCCGCAACCCGCGTTTGACGGTGTTGATGGCGTGGTCCTTCGTTCGTTCGAGTAGCAGTTCGGGCATCGAGTCGGCCCACCGCTCGGGGTGGACGAGGAGACAGCCGCGGTCGAAGGCGCCCGCTCGCAGCAACGCCGCGAGTTCGGCGGTCGTGTCAGCGGAGACGGTCTTCTCGCTGTCGCCGACGGTGTAGTCTTTGATCTTCAGGGCGCCGTCGCGCCAGGTGCGCCCGGTGTCGGAGAAGTACGTCACGTCGACGAAGTCCATCGACAGGTACGCCTCGCCGAGGAGGTCGTACTCCGCGAAGTCGACGGCGTCGTCGCCGCCCCACATGTCGCGGTTGTCGTGGGGCGACAGGGGGTTGCCGTGCATACAGATTGTCTGCACGTCGCAGTAGCGGCGGAACATGCCGAGGTTGCGGGCGAACCGCTCGTGGGCCTCGGTCACGTCGCCGTCGGCGCGGACGAAGTCCTCGTAGTGGTAGCCGACCTCGTGGCCGAGCGACTCCAGCGAGGCCACGAACGCGGGGTCGAACGTCGACGTGCGCACGTAGTAGGTGGTCGAGACGCCGCGGTCGGCCTCGATGCGGGCCATCCGACGAGCGTTCGCGACCTTCCGGTCGACGTCGTGGCGGACGATCAGGTAGCGGTCGGGCCGCTCGTCGGGGTCGGTCGAGAGGTACTCGGCGACCGTGAGGAACGCGTAGTCGGCCTCCTCGGCGGCGTCGAGCAGGTCGACGTACGACTCGGTGGTGAACCCGTCGCCCATCAGTCACCCCTCCCGACGACGTACACGTCCCGCCCGATGCGGTCCTCGTCGAGCACGTCGCGCGTGTCGATGACGACCGCAGAGCGCGGTACCGAGGCCCAGTCGAGCGCTTCGAACTCCTCGTGGTCGGTCGCGAGGATCACGGCGTCTGCGTCGATGGAGCCCACCTCGTCGGGGTGGACCCACGTCGCCGGGACGCCCTCGCAGTCGACCATCGGGTCGCTCGCGTACACGGTCGCGCCGCGTGCGTCGAGCGTCCGGCAGATGTCGATAGCGGGGCTGGCGCGCGTCTCGGCGACGCCCGCGCGGTAGGTGAGTCCGAGGACGACGACCGCCGACCCGGACAACGCCTTGCCGTGGCCGTCGAGTTTCCCCTCCAGCAGGCCGACGATGTGCCCCGGCGTCGCGTCGTTGACCTCGCGAGCCGTCGCGAGCAGCGGCGCCGGCGTCTCCAGCCAGTTGAGCACGAAGTACGGGTAGTACGGGATGCAGTGCCCGCCGACACCCGGGCCGGGGTCGTGGATGTCGCAGAACGGCTGGGTGTTCGCGACGTGGATCGCCTCGCGGACGTCGATCTCCAGTTCCTCCGTGAACCGGGCCAACTCGTTGGCGAGAGCGATGTTGACGTCGCGGTACAGCCCCTCGAACACCTTCACCGCCTCCGCGGTCGTCGTGTCCGAGACGGGGATGACCTCGTTGGAGGTCAGTTCCTCGTACGCGAGCGTCGCCGCGCGGGTGCTCTCGTCGTCGATGCCGCCGACCACCTTCGGGTGGCCGCCGCGCACGTCGTGGAGCGCCCGCCCGCTGGAGGTGCGCTCGGGGCAGAACGCCAACCCGAAGTCGTCCGCGTCGAGGCCACTCTCGTAGCGCAGCAGCGGCCCGAGCACGTCGCGACAGGTCCGCGGGGGCAGCGTCGACTCAATGCACACCAGGTCGCCCGGCGAGAGGCCGCGTGCGATGTCGCGCGCAACCGACGTGACGACGGAGGTGTCCGGGTGGTCGTCCTCGGTGATCAGCGTCGGGACGATGACGACGTGGATCCGGGCGTCTTTCGCCGCCTGCACGGAGTCGGTGGTGGCGGTGAGCGACCCTGCGTCGACGAGGTCTGCGACCGCGTCTGCGAGGCCCGGTTCGTTCTGCACGTGACAGCCGCCCTCGTTGATCGTGTCGACGACGGACTCGTCGACGTCGACGCCGGTGACGGCGCCGGTGACCTCACCCCACACCGCCGCGATGGGGAGGCCCATCTTCCCGAGTCCGTAGACGGCGACCGGGAACTCCCCGTTCCGGAACGCCTCCCGCTGGGCAGCGGCGGGGCGGTCGCTCCCGTAGAAGGGAGCGGCCAACTCCGCACGCTCGCTCATCGACCCACCTCCTGGGAGATGGCGCCTGCGTCTTCGACGCGGATGATCCCCTCGATCTTTCGAGCGAGGTCGACCGCCGCGAGGCCGTCGGCTGCGGTGACCAACGGCTCGGTATCGTCACGAACGGCCTCCACGAACGACTGGAGTTCCGCCTTCAGCGGTTCGCCCGTCTCGACGAACGGCCGTTCGATGACGCTCTCCGTGCGGTGACGGACGGTGCCGTCGTCCTCGACGTACTCGGGAATCTCGCTGCGGTGGATCTCCACCGTCTGCGCCAGGTAGTCGACGACGACGTGGCACTCCCGCGCGGTGATCTCGATCTTGCGGACCTTCTGTCGGGTGATCCGGCTGGCGGTGAAGGTGGCGACGGTGCCGTCCTCGTACACGCACTGGGCGGTGGCGTAGTCGCCGTCGGCGGCGCCGGTGGCGCCAAGCATCCCGGGGCGAGCCCCGGTGATGGCGTTCACCACGTCGAGGTCGTGGATCATGAGGTCCGAGACGACCGTCCCGTCGAGCACGCGGTCGATCGGGGGGCCGAGTCGGCGGGCGTCGATGGCGACGACGTCGATGTCCGGGAGCACCCGCATTAGCGTGCGGACCGCCGGATTGAACCGCTCGACGTGACCTATCTGCAGGGTGATCCCGGCCTCCTCGGCGCTGGCGGCGAGGTCGCGACCGACCGAGAGGTCGTCCACGAACGGCTTCTCGACGAGCGCGTGGACGCCCGCGTCGATGCACTGTTGGAGCACCGGCGCATGGGCCGAGGTCGGCACCGCGATGCTCACGGCGTCGACCGCCGCCAGCAGGTCGTCGGTGTCGTAGGCGGACGTGCCGTACTCGCGGGCGACGCGTTCGGCGGCCTCGGTGTCCATGTCGGCGACGCCGACCAACTCGGCGTCGGCCAACTCGCGGTACACGCGGGCGTGGTTGCGACCCATGCTGCCGACGCCGACGACGCCGACGCGGATGCGTCCGTCCGCCGACGACCCGGGCCGACTCCCGTTGGAGTGGGTCACGAGTCCACCCGCTCGCTCGCACTTGCTTCGGGGACCCGCTCGGAGCCCTCGAACGACTCGACCGCCTCGACGATTGCCTCGAGGTCCGCCGTCGACAGCGCCGGGTGGACCGGCAGCGAGAGCACCCGGTCGGCCTCGCGCTCGGCCACCGGCATCTCGACGTCCACGTCGGGGTACGCCGGCTGCTGGTGGATCGGCATCGGGTAGTACACCGCAGAGCCGACGCCCTGGTCCGCGAGGTGCGACTCCAAGAGGTCGCGGTGGTCCGTGCGGACGGTGTACTGGTGGTACACCGACCGGCGACCCGCGGGTTCGACGGGCGTCTCGACCGCCGAGTCGGCGAGCCGGTCGGTGAGGTACGCCGCGTTGCCGCGGCGCGCGAGGTTGTACTCGGGGAGCTTCCGGAGCTGTGCGCGACCGATAGCCGCACAGAGGCTCGTCATGCGGAAGTTGTGGCCGACGGCGCCGTGCTGGTAGCCGACGGTCCGCCCGTGGTCACAGAAGCGGGCGGCCCGCTCGGCGACCTCGGGGTCGTCGGTCGTGATCATCCCGCCCTCGCCGCAGGTCATGTTCTTCGTCGGGTAGAAGGAGAAGCAGGCGGCGTCGCCGAGCGAGCCGACCGTCTCTCCCTCGTACTCCGCGCCGTGGGCCTGGGCCGCGTCTTCGACGAGGAACACGTCGTGTTCGTCCGCGAGGTCGCGCAGTGGCGCCACGTCCGCGGGCATCCCGTAGATGTGGACCGCGAGGATTGCGGCCACGTCGTCGCGCTCGTCGAGCACCTCGGCGACCCGGTCGGGGTCGAGGTTGAGCGTCTCCGGTTCGACGTCGGCGAACACCGGTTCGGCGCCCGCGTGGACGATGGAGTTGGCGCTCGCGATGAACGAGAACGGCGTGGTGATCACCGCGTCGCCCTCACCGATGCCGAGCGCCTCGAACGCGGCATGCAGGGCCGTCGTCCCGTTGGTCGCCGCGACCGCGTGGTCGGTGCCACAGAAGCGGGCGAACTCGCGCTCGAACGCGCGGACCTCCTCGCCGTCGGCGAGTTGGCCCGACTCCATCACGCGCATGACGCCCTCGCGCTCGTCGGCCCCGATGTCGGGGTTGGCGAGGGGAATCACGCGTCGTTCCCTCCCTGCAGTTCCTCGGGGAGTTCGCGGAACTCGGCGGGCGCGCCGACCGCAAGCGTCCGCGGCGGGACGTCGCGGGTGACGAGCGCGTTGGCGGCGACGAACGCCCCCTCGCCGACGGTGACGCCGGGGAGGATGGTCGCGTTCGCGCCGACGGACACGTCGTCCTCCAGCGTCGGCGCCGACAGGTCGCCGTCGGTTCGCAGCGGGTACGGGTCGTTCGTCAACACGGCGTGGGGGCCGAGGAACACGCGGTCGCCGAGCGTCGTCCCGGTCGGGCAGTAGACGCCCGTCTGGATGCGGACGCCGTCGCCGAGCGTGCAGTCGCCGTCGAGCACCGAGTGGGTGCCGACCAGCACGTCGTCGCCGATGACCGTCCCCTCCCGGACGAGCGCGTGGTGGCCCGTGGCGAAGCGGTCGCCGATGGCAACATCCGCGTAGATGATCGTCCCCGCTCGGATCGTCGCGTCGTCGCCGATGACCGGCTCGCGCCCGTCGTCGGTCATGAGCGTCGCGCCGGGAGAGACGTCGGTGGTCGAGGTTCCCCCGGTGGTCGAGGTCCCCCCGTCCGTCCGCGCGTGTCCGTACGCGTCCGTCATTCCACGGTCACCTCGGTCGGTCCCGTCGCAGCGAAGTCGCCGTCGCACGCGGACCTGCAGGTGTTCTGTACTCCGTTCCGTTCGACTGTGCTGAGTGGAGACATGTTCCATGTTCCGCCGGTGGCGGTTGTCTCGGGATGGCCCGTTCCACCCATTGTTATGAACGGGCTTGTCAGGAGTTAGAGGAGTTCTGACCGCACGCGGGCGGCGCCTCGCACACGACGAACAGCGCCGGGCCGAGGGTCGCCGAGAGTGGCCCAGACCGCCCCAGTAGCCGGATCCGATCGAACCCCGCCGCACGGAGGTGGCGACACTGCGTCCGGGGGTCAGTGAAGTGGACGCGCTTGGGCGAGTCCGTGCTCGGGTCGTGGCGAAACGGCGACCCGAGCGTGCCGCTGTAGCCGTTGGCGGCCCAGTACCGCGCGAGTCGACCGAGGACGGATCGAGTCGGCGGAACCGGCAGGAGCCACCGGAGGCGGTTGCGCGTCGCGAACGCGAATGTCCCGCCGGGGACGAGGACGCGAGCGACCTCCGCGATCGCGGCCGCGCGTGCGGTGGCTGGACGTAACTCGTCGATGCCGTTGTACGAGAACAACACGGCGTCGAAGGTGTCTGCGTCGAACGGGAGCGCCGCGGCGTCTGCGACGACGAGGTCAGCGTCGACGCCCGCACGACCCGTAGCACGCATCATCGGTTCGCTCAGGTCGACCGCGACGACGTCGAACCCGCGATCAACCAGCGGGACGGTCGTTCGGCCGGCGCCACAGCCGAGGTCGAGCACGCGGCCTCCCGCCGGGAAGTGTCGGTCGACGGCATGAGCCTCACGCTCGAACAGTCCCCGCTCGCGCAAGCGCGTGTAGCGGGAGACGAACGCGTCGGAGTCGTACGAGCCTCGCGCCATCCGAGCTACCAGTCGCGGTCAAGATCGCTCCCGATACCGCCGGAGCCACACGACCCGTCGTCGCCCTCGGACGACTCGGCGATCCCCTCGCGTGTCGAGACGTTGCGACGACTGAGGTTGGACTCGTTCAGCACGAACGGGTACCCCGTGACGGAGACCGATGAGTCGAGGAACTCGCCCGAGACGTGGTCGGCGTGGATGCCGTCGCGGTCCGTGCCCGGCTGGTAGATACAGATGTCGCGGAAGGTGACCCCCTCGCGGTCGGACGCCTCGATGGCGGCCCCGCTCCCGGCGGTGCCGGTGATCGTGAGCGACTCACAGACGAACGGCCCCGCCCGGCTCGCGTCGTTGGCGGCACTCTTCATCCGGATGGCGTTCACGTCTTCGGCGTCGACGCGGATGAGACAGTTGCGGACCGTCGCCGACTGCAGTTCGGAGGCGAACGTGATCGCGCCGTCGCTGGAGGTGACCTCCAGCATCTCGACGAGGCAGTCCTCCACGACGACCGACCGACCGGCTCGCAGACGGATGCCGCGCATGTTCACCCCGCCGCGGGTGCGGTCGTCACACCGGACGTGGACGCCCCGGACCACCGCGTCGTCGGCGACCTCGATCCGGACGCCGGCGACGCCGTTGTTCTCGTACAGGCCGCCGACGACGTGGACCGACCCCTTCGGCGGGTTCGCGTACAAGCCGTTGTCGGGGAAGCGGTCGATCTCGCAGTCGACGAACGACACGTCCCCACGGTTGTCGTCGCCGACCTCGCAGCCGGTCACCTTCGTGTCGGGGGGTGCACCGTCCGGGAGGAACAGCCGACGGACCATCCCCGAGCCCTCGGCGTCGGTCACGTCGACGCGGAACAGGTCCTGGTTCACGTCCGCCTCGCCGCGCACGGCCACGTCCTCGATGAGCAGATTGTCGGCCTTCGCGAGCAACGGCCGGCCGCCAGTGTCCTCGGCACTGAAGTCGAACGTGATGCCGGCGAAGACGGCGTTGCCAACCGGTTCGGGCCACCCGAACGACACGATCGTGTCGTCGTTCCCCTGGGGCGGGACGATTGTCGCGTCGGCTCCGACGATACCGATCCGCTCGTCGCCGGCGAAGGAGACAGTTTCCTCGATCAGGTACCTGCCGCTCGGAAGGTACAGTAACTCCTCCGGTCCGGCGTGTTCCGCGAGTATGTCGTCGATCGGAGATTCGCCGGTCGGGTCGGCGCCGAGGTCCGTCACGTCGGTGACCGTGTCGAACCCCCACTCCTCGGCGAGGAGGGCAGAGGTCGACGGGGTGGGTGTGGACGACGCCTCGGTGAGCGAGTCGCCGCGTCCCGGGAGCGGAGGCCGGTCGGTCGCGGCGTCCGAGTCGGGTGGTCCGCCGCAGCCAGCGAGCCCAGCTGCGACCGAGAGAGCGGCGAGTCGCCGGAGGAGTGTCCGGCGTTCGGTGTTCACGAGTCGGTACTGGGGCACCACGAGGGATTGTTATACGGCTCCCCCACCCCGTAAGCGGAGACTGCCACCCCACCACAGGCGCCGCCGCGGTGGCTGTCACACGCCCAGGAACACGCCGACGTTCGCTCTGCGATCGCTGCCGAAGTACGCCGAAGTTACAACTCCTCGAGTATGATTTCCCTTCGTTGGGAACTGAATAACAATACCACTCCCCGCCCGGGTGGCACTGTATGCCAGAGTGCGTGACATGCGGCAGCCACGTGACGGAGCAGTTCGCACGAGTGTTCGGAGACAACCGAAACGTTGTGCATCGCTGCATCGCGTGTTCGCGAGCGGCGGACCTCGACGAGAGCCCGGCGCCGGGCGACGGCGAGGGCAGGCGTGACCGACGCGAGTTGACGACCTGGAGCTAGCGACGTGCCAACAGATCGAGCGAGGAGCGTCGGATGACCGGGGGCGGAACTGGCGACCCTGGGGGTGGCCGCTTCGACGACGCGCAGTCGGTGCGCTCGCTGTCGGCCGACCAGCTCCGCGAGGTCGTCGCGTCGACGTGGCGAGCGTCGGGCTGGCGCGTCGAGGCCGCCGACGCCGACGAAGATCTGTTCGTCGCGACCCGAGGAGAGGACGGAGAGACGCCCCGCGAGCGACGCCTCCTCCAGGTGCTCTGTGGTGGGCGCGAGCCCAGCGCGCCGACCGTCAGGCGCGCCGTCGAGTTCATGCGCCGCCACGACGCCGATGGCGCGGTCGTTGTCTCGACAGTCGGGTTCGGCTCCGGCGCCGTCGCGGTCGCCGACGCCTACGGCGTCGACCTCGTGGGACCGGCGGCACTGGCGCGCGCCGTCGACACCACCGACGAGGACGCTGCTCGCGACGACTGAACCCATTTATGTAATAGCCCGTAACTATACGGTGTATCTGGTAGCTGTCAGTTGATCACCCGAGAGGATCCCAGATGCCTTGAGAGGCCCATTGCCGAGCAAATAGTGGCGAATTTCTCCAAGAGAGATCAGTCTGTTCTCGAACAAAAATCGCTGGGACACCGGTGGAGATATATACGACGGTTTGTAAGGCGGTGGTAGTAGTTATCGTACCTATGACGGTAGACAAGAGCGCGGGCGGCGACACGGCGAGTCAGGGGCCGACTGACCGGTCAGAGTGGACCGAGTTCGACCGACCGAGTACAGCCGTCGTCGTTGCGGTCGCTGAGGCGACCGGGAGAGATTCGACGGAGCTCCAGGTACTCAACGAGAGCATCGACGGTGACGCACTCGACGCACTGCTTACCGACTCACCCAAACAGGTCGAAGTAAGCTTCGAGTACGCTGGTGCGACCGTCCGACTCTCTTCGGACGGCACTCTCGTAGTCGAGACGTTCGAGTGAACTGAGCGAGGGCACCAGACCGAAAAGTGGAGCTGCGTGTTCAGCGCAGTTTGTTGTACAGCGAGACGGCCATGTCCATCGTTCGCGAACAGCTCTTGAGCCGGTAGTACGGGACCAACTCCGGCGCGAACTTTGCCTTGTACTCGGCGATGCGCTGGTTGTTGGCGCCGGCTAGGTCGAACGCCGTAACGCCGCGGTCGGCGGCGGCTCGACAGTAGTGCCAGTCGAGGATGTCGTTTGCTGGGAGGTCACACGACGGCTTGGCGGAGCCGAGCCACCGGATCGCCGTGCCGTACCCCTCGATACAGATGGTGCCCGCGACGACCTCGCTGTCGACGCGACACACCGTCGGCCGGACCATCCCCTCCGGCAGCGCCTCGTAGAGGTCCACGACGAACGACGCGTCGACAGGGAACGACTCCCCTTGGTCGGCGTGGCGCGCCGCTGTCTGCTCGATGATCGTCTCGATCTCGGCGGCGCCGCCGGGACCGATCTCGTAGTCGATCGCGTAGTCGTCGGTGACGTTTCGACGGGCGTCCGAACTGAAGCTCGCCAGCAGGTCGTCCTCGTCGGTCGTGAGGTCGATGACGTACGTGTACCGCGGGTCGACCTCGTACGCTCGCCACGAGAACGGCCGCACGTCGTCGTAGCCGGGTGGCGTCCGGAGGTGCACGAGCGCCGGGTCGACCGTTTCAGAGAGGTAGTCGAGTGTCTGTTCGACGAACTCGTGGTGTTGGCGTTCGAGGCGGCGGCGCTTCGGCGCGCCACCGCGGAGCACGAGCGACGGGCCGAGGTACGGCACCTTCAGCTCCGGGGGCGGCGAAAACACCCCTTTCACCGGTCCCCGGTCGACCTCGAACACGGGGAAGACGCCGACCGGTTCCTGTCCCTTGAAGCCGCCAAGTCGGTGGAGGCGCGCGCCGCTCGCCGCCGAGAGCACATCGAGCGCCTCCGCGCGGTGGAACGGCGTCGCCGTGCACGCGTGCTCCAGGTAGCTGTTCCACGTCTCGTCGTCCTCGACCGGGCGGATCTCGATGCTCATCGGTCCCCCTCGAGGTAGCCGAGCCCCGACAGTCGCGCTCTGACCTCTTCGGTGTCGGCGCGGTCGATGTCGCGGGCGCTGAACGGTGCGTACTCGATGGGCGGCACCGACGACACGGGTTCGAGCGTCTCCCCGTCCATCCGGTCGCTCGGCGGAACACCCATCGCCGACAGCACCGTCGGGGCCACGTCGAACAGGTGTGGGCGACCGAGTGGGGCGTCGGGGTCGACGCCGGTGCCGGTCATCGAGACGATGCCGGTCGGCTTGTGGTTCCACGGCTCGGACGGCGGCCCGAACTGCTCGTCGCGCAGGGACGCCGAGAGGTACACGTCGAACTCCGCGGGGAGCACGACGATGTCGGGCGCCTCCTCCAAGTACGGACCGTGGTACACCTCCTCCCGCGGGACGACGGCGGAGAACACCGGCTCGCCGTCCGGCGTCCGAACCGCCTCCAGCGCGGCGATTAAGTCGTCGCGGACGGACGGGTACTCACTGGGCGAGACGACCCCGTTCGGTTCGCGACCGGCCTTGTTGATCCGGACCCCCAACTCCGTGCGCGAGCGCATGTACGCCGTCGAGACGGGGAAGTCGACGCGCTCGGTCGCGGCGTGGACGGTCTCCTTAGAGACGTGATCGAGGACGAACCCGTCGAGGCGCAGCGCCCCGAGGATGCGCCCGATCCGCTGGCTCGTGAACCCGAGCGCAGACGCGCCCTGGACGATCCGGCGTGTTAACGACGGCGAGTCGTTCCCGTCGCGGGCGAGTTCGCCCCATGTCGGCATCCCGCCTTCGCCCGTCGTCGTCTGGACGAACGACTCCTCGTCGAGGAACGTGTTCACGCGGAACTCCGGCCCCGCGTACGGGCCGATCCCGTGGTCGCTGGCGACGATCACCGTGTCGGGGTCGCACTCGTCGAGGGTGCGAGCGATCTCGTCGTCGACCGCTTCGAACACGCGTCGAACTGCCTCGTCATTCTCCGGCTGTTCGTGGAAGACGGTGTCCGTCTGCTGGAACTGGAGGAAGCCGAAGTGAGGGTCGTACTTCCGGGCGAGATGGCGGAACGCCGCCCCACGCATCTCGGTAAGCCGCTCGTACCACTCGATCTTCTCATCTCCCTTCGCGTGCGCGGGTGCGTAGATCGCGTATTCACCGAGTGCGTCGCGGAGGTCGTCGAGCAGGCCCTCGGGGTGGCAGGTCGGTTCCTCGGGGGAGACGTACCCTGGGACTAGTGCCCCGTCGAACGGTCGAGGCGGCCCAGTCACCGGGACGTTCACCACGACGCTGGTGAGTCCGCGCTGGTCGAGCAGTTCCCAGATGGCGTGTTCGCGGACGTCCGTGCGGTCGACGAGGCCCCAGTCGTAGCCGTCGAACCGGAGGAAGTCGTACACGCCGTGTTTTCCGGGGTTGACACCGGTGTACAGCGACGGCCACGCGCTCGGCGTCCACGGCGGGATCTGCGAGTCCAGATCCCCCGAGACGCCTCCCTCGAACAGCGAGGCGAGCGTCGGCAGTCGCCCCTCGTCGAGCATCGGGTCGAGTACCGGCCAACACGCACCGTCGAGACCGATCAGTAGAGTTCGGAGGCGGGAGGGGTCTCTCTCATTCACAGTCCCATCCACTCTAGATCCGTTCTTTGTTATGTCCGGCCCCACGGCGGTAGCGGCTTAGTAAGATCAAACTGCCGATCCGTACCGAGGCAGTCGTCAGACGGCGAGCCGTGTCGGGGCTTACCAACCACGATATCCGTCCTACCCGTCGAGTATCGGACCCTACTGGCCGTGAGTACGACCGTACTGACGCGTCGGATGGTCGTACGGGGGGTATAACGACCGGTCTCCACTGACCGGACTACGAGGCTCGTGACAACCGTCTTCTGGCGAGTAGGGGCGGGGGCGCTCTACAACCAACGAACCTACTGAGACCACCAGTTACCTTACTTCGTTGAAATCTCTGCCTACGCGGCTTCAGTTATTCGAGTGGCATCTGAATAATATCTGGCTCACATCTTGGGGCCACCGTACGACGAGCATACCGCCGTTAGGATGGAATTAGCTCCTACCTACCGCCGTTCTGGGGCGAAGTCGTCGGATCCTACTTTATTATATCCGCGACCTTCCAACCATGGCAGACAGCCATACCGGGGATGACGAACGGAATGAGCGACCTACCAACGAGAACGAGCAGGCTACCGCGTCTGCGAACCGCCGAACGCTGCTGAAGGGTATCGGCGCGTTCGCGACGGTCGGCGCCGGCGGCGTGCTGGCGTCGGAGGCTGCGTCCGCGGCCGGCGACTTCGGCGACTACAGTTCCCCCTCGGGTGAGGTCACGATCCCGGCGGGCGAGTACACGTGGGACGACGACGACCTCGACATCGGGTCGAGCGACGCGCTGATCGGGGGCGGCAACCCCGGCGACGTCGTCGTGAACATGGCCGGCGGGACGATGGACGGCAACATCTCGGGGCGCTTCGAGAACATCGTCATCCGCGGCGACAACAAGGACTCGAAGTCCGGCATCGACGTCGCGGACGGTGCGGTCATCGACGGCTTCCACTGGCCGGAGGGCGGCCAGCAGAGCGAGGACCGCTGTTTCTACAACCCTGACGGCGGAACCCGTGCGACCGTCAAGAACTCCTCGTGGGCGTGGATGGTCAACAACGGTGCGTACACGGACAAGATGCCGATGACGTACGAGAACTGTGCGTCGATCAACAACAACATCGCGGGCATCCGCGTCGGTCACCGCGAGTCCGACACGAGCGACGTCACGTACATTAGGAACTGCCTAATCGCCCTGACGCAGACGCCGGAGTATGACGACACCAACTCCCCGCACGCCCGCGGTATCCGGATGCGCCAGAAGGGGACGTTCGTCATCGAGAACTGTTACTTCGTCTACTTGGACGTCGACGGCGCCGCGGACCTCATCGAGATCCACGACGGCGCGGAGGACTCCGACGTCACCATCCGCAACTGCGCGTTCTACAACGACACCGACCGCGACCTCGTGCGTGACAAGGGGAACGGCATGGCGGACGTCACCATCGAGGACTGCTCGTTCCACGGCTCCGGGAGCGACCGGATCGAGCCCGACTACGACGGCAACGGGCTCGTCGACAAGGACGTCACCTTCCCGCTGCCCTCGGAGATCACCGGCTACAAGGTGGCCGACGAGGCAGAGGGCGTCGGCGCGGGCATCGGCCCGTGGGACGGCTCCTCGACCGGCTCGACCTCCACGACCGACGAAGAGGACACGACCGACCCCGCCAACTACGAGCACACGCTCGTCTTGGAGGCGAGTGAGGAGAACCCGGTCGACGACTCGGCGACGCCCGGCGACTTCGACCTCGACGTGTTCGTCTCCGGTGAGGCGACGTTCGGCGAGACCGCCGAGCAGGACCAAGACTCCATCACCTCGACGAGCGACGGCGGGTCGCAGATCGAGGTGAACAACCTCAAGCCCGGCGAGCTCGACTCGTTCCGCTTCAACGGCGAGGTCGTCGACTACATGATGGACGACGGCTACGACGTGACCGTCTCGCTCGACGGGAACACGACCACGTTCGCGGAACTCGTCGGCGAAGAAACGAGCACCGGCGACACCACGGACGACTCCACCGACGACTCCACCGACGGCTCCACGGACGGGAGTACGGACGACTCCACCGACGGGAGCACCGACGGCAGTACCGACGGCTCCACCGACGGGAGTACGGACGGCTCCACGGACGGGTCCACCGATGGTGGGTCGACGTCGACCGACGACCTGACGAAGCGCGTCGTCGTCGACGGCGACAACAGCGGTCGCCCGACGAACTACACGTTCACGGTCTCCGGTGACGTCGTCCGCGACGAGGACGCCAGCAGCCGCACGGCGGACGGCACCAACTGGGACCGCGTCCAGGACTTCGCACAGGACGGACAGGTCATCGGCCTCGTCGGCAGCGGCGTCGACGCCTACCGCTTCAGCGGGAACATCACCAGCGTGACCGTTGACGGCGAGGCGACGTTCACCGTCGAACGGGGGCTGTGATGTCGCAAGCCGTGAGCGACACCTGGCGGGAACTCCCGCCGAACCCTGACCCGCTGGAGGATCTGGGGTACGACCTCATCGAGCTGGACTTCATCCCCACGTCGACGAGCGGGGGGAAGGAAGTCCTCGTGCTCCCGACTGACGAGGACATGCTCCGCGAGGACGCGTTCATCGTCGTCGACCGGAGTTCGGTCACCGACCTGAGCGACCGGGTCTGACCGAGCCAACCGAGTCGATACCTCGACCGCGACATCTGTTCTTTTCCCCGCTGACACGCCGCCCTCCGGCGACACCCCCGGTCGGGAGTCTGCCCTCCACCCGACCGGGTCACGCCCCGACGCCGTACAGTTCGACCACGGACGGGGTAATTCGCACCCAGTACCCCCACAGTTCGAACGAGACGACCGCACTCGACGACTCTACGAGGCAGTTCAACGCGTCGGCGTCGATCGAGTCTTGGAGGACCGGCGACTGCGACGCCGGGTCTACACCGAGCCGTTCGAACACGAGCAGCAACTGCTCCGTCGGCGTGAGCCACGGGCTCCGCGGGTCGACGGCGTCCGGCAGTCGGTCGGTGAAGCTTGGCATCAACACGGGCACGCCTCCCTGTGTTCGGAGTGACCGGTCGGGACGTTCACTGACGGTCGGATGACGGGTCCGCCGGCCGGTCGGCGCTCGCGTCGCCCTCACGGACGACCGCGAGCGACTGGAGCGCCGTTCTGATGTGGTAGCGCGCCTCTGGGGACTCCGACGTAGCGAGCGCCCGGCGCAGCGACCGTTCGAGCAGGGACAACCCGGGCGAGTTGCGGGCAACAGCTCCCGAATCGTCGGACAGTTCCATGGTCGGTGGGTCGCCACCGTCGGACTAAGTTATATGGCTGTTTCGGTCGCGCGGTCCGGCAATGTGACCGCCCTACCCACCTCATACCCTCGATTTCGGCCAGTACGACGCCAGTAGGATCACCGACTCCGTGGCTGCCGTCGCTCGCGTTCGCGACAGACGATTCCCGGGCGAAGAACGAACGACGAGACAGGGTCGTGTGTCACTGTCGCACGGTCGCGAGATTGTCGCCCGGTCGCGAGATTGTCTCCCGGTCGCGCGAATGTCGTTCGAAACAGAGAGTAACCACGAGATAGCGGTTGGTACGACCAGCCTTCGCGGCTCGGTCGTCGCGACCGCCGTCAGGGCAAGACGGTCCGAAGCCGTCCCGCGGCCCCGTCGGCGAGGACGCGAACGGTGTGACCCTCGACGAGGGCGAACCCGGCGAGCACGAGTGCGAACCCTGCGACTGCGCCGGGGCGGGGCACGTAGCCGAACGCCGCGAACGCCAGCGCAGCCGCCGTGAGCGGTTCGAGGTAGCCGACGAGCGTCGTGCGGGTGGCGCCCACCGACGACAGCAGGCGGAAGTACAGGAGGAAGGCGACGACGCCAGGGCCGACGACGAGGAACCCGAGCGTGAGCAGGCCGGTCGGCGACGTCGAGGCCGTCTGTGGCTCACCCAGGACGCGGCTCCCGAAGTGGAGCAACAGTGCACCCGCGATCATCCCCCATCCCTGGAGCGCCGCCGTCGAGATGGCCGGTGAGACGCGCCGCAACAGGAGGGTGCCGACGGCGAACGCGACCGTCGCCGCGAACACCAGCGCGGCCCCCATCGGAGCGACGCCGCCAGCGCCGCCGGGGTCGGTGACGGTCACGACGCCGAGGAACCCCACGCCGACACCCGCGTACCCGGTGACGCCGAGGCCCTCCCCGCCGACCAGCGCCGGGGCCAGCAACGCCGTGACGACCGGTGCGAGCGCGACCACCGCGGCGGCGACCGGACCGGGGACGCTCTCTTGCCCGACGTACAACAGCGCGTGGTGAGCGAACACCACGAACACCGCGACCACGGCGACCGCCGCGAAGTCGTCGCGCGTCCGCGGGAGCACTCGCCCCGCGCGAACCGCGGCGACGACCAACACCAGCGCACCCGCGATGTCGTACCTGACAGCCGCGAACAGCAGCGGTGGCCACTCTTTCACGCCGGCCTCGATGGCGACGAACGACCCGCCCCACAGCGTCGCAAGCAGCACGAACAGAACCGGAGTCGTCGGCACCTGTCTCCAAACAGAACGGACATTCATTGTTTCTGTTCCAACTTCACCGATGTTCGCTGATAAGGGCTTCTACTCGATCGAGGTTTGTCGAAGGTTCTCTCTCATACTCGACCGTGATGGTTGGATCGCGTTCGAGAACTCCGTCTGGTGGTCGGATTGGATGGGAACTATGCGGGTGGACGACGGTGTGCCGGTATGGACGAGCGTGACCTCCGCATTCTCAAGGCGATCGCCGACCTCGGCACCGGGAGTCCCGAGCGGATCCACGAGGAGACCGACATCCCCGTCTCGACCGTCCACTATCGGCTGAACAACCTCCGCGAGGCGGGCGTCATCAGGAACGACCTGTACGACCTCGACCTCGACGCTCTCGGCCTCGGCGTGACCGTGTTGGTCGAGGTGCTCGCAGACTACGCCGGCGAACACGAAGACGTCGCCGGGACGATTGCCGACATCGAAGGGGTGACGACGCTGCTGTCGACGATGGGCGAGACGGACTTCGTCGCCGTCGCCCACCTCCCCGACGACGACGCAGTCGGGCGACTCCTCCGCGAGTTCGAACGAGTGCCGGCGGTCGAGCGGACGAACTCGACGTACGTGATCGAGACGCTGTACGACGACGCACGTGCGCTGTCGTCGTACTCGCTGGAGTCACTCGTGGCAGCGCTGGCGGACGAGTAGCCTGGGTCACGACCCCACCTCGTCCGGAGTAACCCTCGCCTACGAGCCCCCACAGTGGTTAATTTCAATACCCCCGGATAGATTCTCCACACCAGGCAGACGGCGCGTTCGCGTTGGTTTCGAGTGGGTGTGTGCCGTGCAAACCGTAATCATTTACCTATCCTGTGACACTCAACAGGCAGCAGACGACGATGAGTGGTTCACCAGATCCCGTCGCGCTCCTCCACGTCGACGGGGACCGTTCGTTCGCTGCCGACGTTCAGGCGACGCTGGCGACCGTCGACGGTGGGGTCGACGTGGAGCGCGTGTCGACGGTCCGCGACGCGCGGGCCGCGCTCGACGACGGCGGATTCGACTGCGTCGTCACGGCGTACGCGCTCCCCGACGGCGACGGCGTGGAGTTGGTGGAGGTGGCGCGTGCGGCGGGACACACCCTCCCGTTCGTGCTGTTCGCAGACGACGACTGTTCAATCCCGACGGGTGAAGCGGTCGGTGCGGATCTCGCAGGGTACCTCCCGAAAGATACCAGCGACGACAGCGTCGCGGCGCTCGCGACCGCCACCCGAGCCGCCGTAGCGGCCCACCGAACGGACACGGACGGGCGGCATCTCGACGATCCCGAACCCGATCTGGCGAACTGGACGACCCGGCGGGACGACCGCTTCGACGCCGCGTTCGAAGCGCTCCCGTACCCCGCCGCCCACGTCGACATCGCGGACGGCGTCAACGTCGTCAAGTCGGTGAACTCGGCGTTCGAGTCGGTCTTCGGCGTCGACCGCCAGACGGCCGCCGGGCGGTCGATCAACGACTTGATCGTTCCACCCGACGGCGTGAGTTCGGCCCGGGCCATCGACGACCGTGTCGCTGCTGGCGAGTTAGTCGAGGCTGAACTCGAACGGGTGACGGCCGATGGGCCCAAGCAGTTCCTCTTTCGCGCGCAGGGGTTCGAGGGCGCCGACGGCGGGGGCGAGGCGCTCGGCGTCTACGTCGAGATCACTGAACGGAACCGCCGCCAGCGCGAGTTGGAGCGGTACGCACGAATTATCGAGGCTGCGGGCGACCCGGTGTACACGCTCGATGCGGAGGGGAACTTCTCGTACGTGAACCGTCAACTCGGGGCGCTCACGGGCTACGACTCGGATGACCTCGTCGGCGAACACGTGTCCACGCTCATGGACCCCGAGGATGTGCGCCGCGGGACGGACCTCATTCGAGAACTGATCTCTGACCCCGAGCGAGAGCGCGGGACAGTGAGGATACTCATCAAGACCGATGACGGAGAGAAGATACAGACGGAGACGCACATCGCCTTGCTGCCGCGAGATGATGAGGCCCACGACGCCTTCGCGGGCACCGTCGGAGTGATCCGCGACATCACCGACCGGGTCGAGCGCGAACGCCGGCTGGAAGCCCAGAACGAACGACTCGACGCGTTCACGGGCGTCGTCGGGCATGACCTCCGGAACCCGCTCAACGTCGCGCAGGGGCACCTCGACCTCGCACGTGAGAGCGACGACCCCGTGCGCTGCGCGGATTCGTTCGAGGCCGTCGAACGTTCGCTCGAACGCATGGAGAGGTTGATCGACAGCTTACTCGTGCTCGCACGGGAGGGCGAACCGGTCGTCGAACCGGAGCCGGTTCGGATCGCCGACGTGGCCGAGGCGTGCAAGCCGATGGCCGAGACGATGGGCGGCACGCTGGACGTACGCGCCTCGGGACGAGTGCTCGCCGACGAGAGCCGAGTCCAACAGCTCGTCGAGAACCTCGTCCGCAACGCGATCGAACACGGGCAAGAGGGCGTCACCGTCAGCGTCGTCGACACCGACGACGGTTTCGCCGTCATGGACGACGGTCCTGGCATCCCGGAAGACGTGCGGGAGAACGTGTTCGAGACGGGCTACTCGACGACCGTGGACGGGACGGGGCTCGGGCTGAGTATCGTCGCGCGCGTCGCCGAAGACCACGGGTGGGAACTGTCGGTCGACGAGTGTGCCGAAAACGGGACGAGGATCGAGGTCAACGGGATAACGCGTCCCGACGGGCGGACCGACGAGCGGCAGACCGAGGAGCAACGAGCCGACGACGCCGCCTGAGCGACTGGACGACGGCAGACGGTATCCGCGAACGGCCAGCACGATTCGCACCACGAGCGGTCAGTCGGACGCGTGTGGCGTGCGATCCAGTGTGCTGGGCGCTTTATCGAGTGAGCGAGCGTACGAACGTGTATGAGCACACCAACCGAGGTCAACATGGTGGACCGCTCCAACGATGGTTTGGACCGGGAGTCTCGGCGCCCGCGAGCGAGAGCGGTCGGCGTGGCGACGGGGCTGACGCTCGCGGCGTTCGTCGCCTCGCTGGTGACCGGCATCGTGTTCGCCGTCCCGGCGCTGCTCGCCGGCGTCGACGTGACGAGTCCGCTCGCGTTCCTCGCGCTGTTGGTCGCCGGCCAGGTTGGCATGGTCGCCGTCGGCGCGGCGTACGTGTGGCGGACCGGCTTCGTCGTCCCCGTCGCTGTCCCCGACCGGCGGCAGATCCGGGAGACGGTCGTCGCCACGGTCGCTGCGCTCGTCGCGGCGGTCGCCCTGATCGCACTCGTGTCGGCCGCGGGACTCGCTCCCGGGTCGGTCCTGGAGGGCGCTGTGACCGCCGAGCCGCGACTCCTCCTCGGACTGGCCGCGCTCTCGGTGGTGCTAGTCGCCCCCATCGAGGAGTTCCTCTTCCGCGGCGTGATCCAGGGACGACTTCGCCTGGCGTTCGGCCCGGTCGGCGCCGTCGCGGGCGCGTCGCTACTGTTCGGGTCGCTCCACCTCGCGAACTACACTGGCGCGGTCGGGAGCGTCGTCGTGGGCGCGCTGCTGATCGCGGTCGTCGGCGCGGTGTTCGGCGCGCTGTACGAGCGCACCGGCAACCTCGTGGCCCCCATCGTCGCCCATGGTGTCTACAACGCCGTGTTGTTCCTCGGGAGCTACGCCGTCGCCTGAGCCGACCGGGCGGTGTGGTGCCGAGCGGGCGGTGCCGATGGCGTCAGCGCTGGGGGGATCGCTCCTCGTACGGCTGGACGACGACGAACCCCTCGTCGCCGTCGAACGTCATCTGGTAGCGCTCGTTTGACGACTGGCCGACCATGTCGCCGAGGCTCCGGTTCGTCTCGATGCCGGGCGAGAGGTCGCCGCTCCAGGCAACCGTCGCCGCGGGGTCGGTCTTCACCGGGGGCGTCAACACGAGCGGGTCGCCGTGGGTCGTGATCGCGACCATCCCGGGACCCGAGAGGTACACGTTCGTGAGGCCGGCGGCGGACGCGCCGGCGAGGCTCCCGACCGTCCCGATCTCGTAGGAGACGCGATCCTCGAACGCCAGCACGTCGTTGCCGTTGACGGAGATGGACTCGCCGGCGTCGAGGTCGAGCACCTGGATGCGCTTGCCCTGGTCGGCGACATACACCGCGCCGGTGCCCTCGACCGTCATCACCGGCGTCCCCTCGCCGCTGGCCGCCTGCTTGAGGAACCCGGTGAGGCCGCCCTCCGCGGAGGACTTGCCGGTGAACGACAGATCGCCCTCGTAGGCGACCATCGATCCGGCCTTGACGAGGACGCTGCCGTCAACGTCGATGTCGAGCAGTTTGCTGTTCTCCAACTCGAATCGCTCGCGTCGCTCTCGCGGGGCGTTCGCGCTGACGAAGTCGTCGAGATTCATGATAAGTGAGTCGCGTCTGCGGCTCTACGGCGTACTGTCGCGGCATCGGAGATAAACCCACGCGTGGACGCGGCCCGACGTGACCCATACCCTTTGGTCGGGGGGCCCGAACGGCGACGCGTGTACGACACGATCCTGCTCCCGTACGACGGGAGTGACGGGGCGCGAGCGGTACTCGATCACGTCGCTGAGCTGGCCGATGCGACCGACGCGACCGTACAGGTCGTGTACGTCGCCGACACGAGCCGGGATAGCGTCACGACGGTCGGGTCGGAAGTCGTCGACGCGCTCGAACAAGAGGGTGAGGCGGTGGTCGAGGAGGCGAAGGGGACGCTCGTGACCGCCGGCGTCGACGTCGAGACGGACGTGGTGCAAGGCGACCCTGCGGCGACGGTCGTCGAGTACGCCGACCGCTACGGCGCGGACTTGATCGTGATGCCGTCGCGTGGCCGTAAAGGCGCCTCCCGTGTCCTGTTGGGGAGCGTCGCCGAGAAGGTGATCCGACTCTCGCCGGTCCCCGTCTTGACCGTCCGGATGCGCGAGGACGAACGACTCCAGTTCCCCTACGAACGGGTGCTCGTTCCGACCGACGGGAGCGCCGCCGCAGGACACGCCGCCGACCACGCGGTCGCACTCGCGGCGACACTGGGAGCCGAAGTGGACGTGCTGTCGGTCGTCGACGACGGCGGCCTGGCCGCGGATGTGCGGTCGCTCGTCGGCGACGAGGACGACGACTCCGAGGCAACCGCCGCGGTCCAGACGGTCGCGGACGCCGCCGCCGAGCAGGGCGTCGACGCGGTCACCGCCGTCGAGCACGGGTCTCCCGCGGAAACGATCGAGGCGTACGTCGACGCCAATGACATCGACCTCGTCGTCCTCGGCACCACTGGGCGAGGTGGCCTGGACCGACTGCTCCTCGGCAGCGTCGCCGAACGGTGCGCGCGGTCGGTGCCAGTCCCCGTGTTGACGGTCCCGAACCAGCCCGACGAGTGAGCGCCAGCGAACCCCCCGACGAGGTGGTACTCCTCCCCGCCGAACACCACCGTGTCCGCAGTAATTGCCGCGAGGACGACGACCGACGCCGGAACGCAACCCTCTTGTTTAGGTTACCCTAATCCGAGCGCGAATGGAGTTGTCGCGACGTGACGCGCTGGCGGCGCTGGCGGCCGCAGGAGTCGCGGGCGCGGGGTCGCTCGCCGGCTGTTCGGCGCCGACCGCAGACGGCGCGGCCACGTCCCCGCCCGGGGACGGCGAGTCACCGGTGGGTGAGCACGAACTGACGACGCTCGTGGCCGTCGCCTCGGTCGTCTACCCCTCGGCGGTCGAGGGAGTCGAGGAGTTCGTCGCGACGTACACGGGTGGTCGCGTGGACGGCGGCGACGACTACGCGGCGGGCGTCGCGACGGCGATAGCCGACCTGGACGACTACACCCGGGACCTGTTCGGCGACGAGTACGCCGCCCTCGACGCCGAGCGACGGCTGGAGGCGCTCGACGTGATGAGCGTCGACGTCGTCGAACCCGCTCGCCACGGGACGGCGGCACAGCGGGTCCGCCACTACGTCGTGAACGAGTTGCTGTACGCACTGTACACTTCCCCGACGGGCGCGGCGCTGGCCGGGTTGGAGAACCCGCCCGGCTACCCTGGGGGGACGCGTTCGTACCAAGAGGGGCCAGACACATGAGCGGCGGCGAGGACCGCGCAGCCGTCGACCGTACGCCGTCGCCGCGGGCGGACGTGTGCGTCGTCGGCGCCGGGCCGGCCGGCGCCATCGTCGCGGCGGAACTCGCGTCGGCTGGCTACGACGTGGTCGTGCTCGACGCCGGGCCGCGATTCGACCCCGACGACCGCCCGGAGCGGATGGAGCGACACCTCCGACCCGGCGACGACCGACCGATCTGGGACACGGACAGCGAGCGCGACGCGTTCGTCAGTAGCGGCGACCGCCACTACCCGCTGAACGCCGCGCGAGTGAAGGGGGTCGGTGGGAGCACGCTCCACTGGCAGGCGATGGTGATGCGGATGCACGAACAGGACTTCGAGTTGGCGTCCGCGACGGGGATGGGCGCCGACTGGCCCATCGAGTACGACGACCTCCGCCCGTTCTACGCGCGCGCCGAGGAGGAACTGTCCGTGGCGGGCGCCTCGGACAACCCGTTCGCGCCACCCCGCGAGGAGCCACATCCGCTCCCCGCGTTCCCGCCGTCGTACAGCGACTCACTGTTCGCCGAGGCGTGCGAGACGGTCGGGGTTGCGACCCACTCGGTCCCGAACGCGCGCAACTCCGAGCCGACCGACGAGGCGGGCGCCTGCGTCGGCTACGGCACCTGTAAGCCAGTCTGCCCGTCGGGCGCGAAGTACGACGCCACCCGCCACGTCGCCGTCGCGGAGGCGAACGGCGCGCGCGTCCTCGACCGCGTGCCCGTCCAGCGACTCGACCACGACGCCGCGGGCGAGCGCGTGACTGCCGCGGTGTACGCGACCCCCGACGGCACCGAACACCGGCAGGAGGCCCGCGAATTCGTCGTCGCCGCCGGCGGCGTGGAGACGCCGCGCCTGCTCCTCCTCTCGGAGAGTGAGACGTACCCCGACGGCCTCGCGAACTCCTCGGGGGCCGTGGGCCGCTACTTCATGGACCACCTGTTCGCGGGGATGGGCGGCACGCTCGACGAGCGGACGCGCCAGAAGCACGTCGGGTTCAACACGACCGAGAGCCACCAGTTCTACGACCGCCCGGACGACTCGCGCACGGCGATCAAACTGGAGTTCCTCAACTACGCCGGCCCCGCACCGGCTGACGTGGCGCTGTCGGCGGACACCTTCGGCGACGAGTTGCTGGACCAGATCCGTGACGCGTACGGTACCCACGTCGCGATGGGCGCACTCGTCGAGCAGTTGCCCCGGCGAGAGAACCGGATCCGACTCCACCCCTCGCGCACGGACGACCATGGCAACCCCGTGCCGGACGTGGTGTGGAGTCTGGATGCGAAGACGCGCGTGACCATCGAGCGCGCGAACGCCATCCAACGCGAGGTGCTGACCGAGATGGGCGTCGACGTGGACTGGACCGTCGGCCCCGAGAACACCGGCCCCGCGTACCACCACATGGGGACGACCCGGATGGGGACAGACCCCGACGAGAGCGTCGTCGACCCGCAGTTACGCACCCACGACCTCGCGAACCTCACGCTCGCCGGGAGTTCCGTGTTCGTCACCGGCGGCGCGATGAACCCCACACTCACCATCGCGGCGTTATCGCTGAAAGCCGCCGAGCACGTCGCCGAGCGACTGTAGACGCGGACACGACGGACGAAAGACATTTGCTCGTGCCAGCAGGTCGTGACATCGATGCCCTCCAGACGCCGCTACCTCGCCGCCGTCGGCGCGAGCGCGCTCGCGACCGTCGCGGGCTGTTCGGGTGTGACCGGTCGGCCGGCCCCGTCGGAACCGCCCGCCCCCGAGACGCCGCCGTTGGACGAGGACAGACAGATATACGGGTCGGACGGGAACTGGTCGAGTTTCGGCTGCAACGCCGGCAACACGCGGAGCGTCCACGGGATTCACGCCGGCGAGGCGCCCGTCGACGGCGTGCGCGAGGACTGGCGCGTCGAGGTATCGGGGCTCCAGTACCGAGCGCCGGTCGTCGCCGACGGGCGCGTGTTCCTCCCGAGTCCCGATGGACTGCGCGTGCTCGACGCCGCCGACGGGAGCGAGTTGTGGCACGTCGACGGCATCCGCCACGCCCCCGTGGTGCGCGGCGAGACGGTGTACGTCGCGGACAGATCCGTCCCCGCCGTCCGGGCGTTCGCGGTCGACACCGGTGAGCCACGGTGGCGCGTCGAGACCGACGCGACGCCCGTCGGACCGTCGATGTACCCTGGGTCGCCGCTTGTCGTCGGGGCCGGCGAGCGCGTCCACGCGCTCGACCCCGACACCGGCGACCAGGTGTGGTCGCGCCGCCTGTTTGGCCGCGTGCTGCCGCACCCGCCGGTGTGGAACGGGTTCGCCGTCGCCGTCGCGACCGATGCCGGGCAGGTGTCGCTGCTGTCGCTCGACGACGGCGTCGGAATCCACCGGACCAATCTTCCGGCTCGGCCGACGTGCCCGCCGAGCGCCGACACCGACGCGGTGTACGTCACCTGTCTCGACGGCACGACGTACGCGCTCGGTGGGAAGGCGAACGGGTGGAGCCGTGCGTGGAAGGTCCAGACGGGGTGGACGAAGGGTGGACTCGCCGTCGACTCGGGACTGGTGTTCGCCGGGAGCATCGTCGACCTCCACGCCATCGACTCAGAGACCGGCGAGGTGCAGTGGTCACACGGCGTGGGTGACTGGGACCAGACGGCGCCCGCACTCGGTCGAGACACGCTGTTCGTCGGTGGCGACCGTCTGTGGGCGCTGGACCCGACCGAGGGAGGCGGCGACGCCGGGCCGCCGATCCGGTTCGAGCGTTCGTTCCACGGGCGCGTCGGTCCGGGACCGGTCCTCGACGACGGGAGTGTGTACGTCGTCGCCGAGACCGGCGAGGAGACGACGCACCTGCTCTCGCTGTCGTAGCCTGGTCGACGGAACCGTCACACACCGGGACGGCTGGTGGGGTTTTGGGCCGCCGAAAAACCGACACCCTTTAGGCCGACCTAATCGGTTGTGGAGATGAATGAGTACCACGCAGGACATCTGTGTCGTCGTCCCGACGATTCGGGAGTACGAGTGCCTCCGCGAGTACGTCGCGAACGCTCGTCACCACGGCTTCGACACGGACCGGCTGTTCTTCGTCCTCGTGACCGAGGACTTCTGTGATACGGACGCGATGGCGACGATGTTGGACGAGGAAGACGTCGACGGCGTCGTCTTCGACGGGAGCGCCCGCGAGGAGTGGTTCGCCGACCACGACGCCGCGGAGTTCTCGCACCTGATCCCCGCCGCGAGTCACGCCCAGACCTCCTTCGGGCTGCTGTACCTGTGGGCCCACGAGCGCTTCGAGTACGGCGTGTTCATCGACGACGACACGCTGCCACACCCCGAGGAGGACTACTTCGGCACGCACATGGACAACCTCGCGCACGAGGGCGAGGTCGAGTCCGTCTCCTCCGACGAGTCGTGGGTGAACGTGCTGTACCAGTCGGACACGGACCTGTACCCGCGCGGCTACCCGTACGCCGCGATGGACGAGACGGTCGAGACCGACACCGAACACGTCGAGGAGGTCGTCGCCTCTCAGGGGCTGTGGACGAACGTCCCCGACCTCGACGCCGTCCGGATCCTGATGGACGGCGACCTGCAGGGACAGGCACAGACGCTCACGGAGACGAGCGACTTCGACCACGACTTCGTCGCCGCGGAGGGGCAGTATCTCACCGTCTGCTCGATGAACCTCGCGTTCCGTCGTGAGGTCGTTCCCGCGTTCTACCAACTGCCGATGGACGACAACGAGTGGGAGGTGGGTCGCTTCGACGACATCTGGTCGGGACTGTTCCTTAAGCGCGCCGCCGACGAACTCGGCAAGCAAGTGTACAACGGCGGCCCGCTGTGCGAGCACAACAAGGCGCCGCGCTCGACGTTCGACGACCTCGCCAACGAGGTCGCCGGCCTCGAACTGAACGAGCACGTCTGGGAGGTGCTCGACGACGTCGCCCACGGCGCCGACTCCTTCGAGGCGGCGTTCGCAGAGATGGCCGACGCGCTCGCGGAGGGCGACTTCTCCGAGTGGAACAACGGCGCGTTCCTCAACCACTGCGGCGAGTACATGCGCGACTGGCTCGACTGCCTCGACCGCGTCGAGGGCGCGGGGACGCGTGCAGTCGCCGCGGACGCCCCGGAGGTGCCCGCCGATGACTGACGAGCGTCGCACCTACCGGCGCCGCAAGGTGCTGGCGGGGCTCGGCACCGCAGGTGCGGCCGGACTCGCCGGCTGTGGCGGCCTCGTCGGCGGTGGCGGGGGCGGAGGCGGCGGCGGCGGTGGCGGGGGCGGCGAGAACTCTATCGGTGCCGCCTTCGACGAGTTCCGCGGCTCCGGTCCGCTCGCGGAGGGGCGCGGCGACCTCGGCGGCACGCGGATCGAGGACCTGCCGGACCTGTCGGGCGAGTTGACCATCTACCTCGGCGGCGGCGAAGGTGGCCTCTACCGCGACCTGCTCGCGAAGTTCGAGCAGATCTACCCCGACTTCAGCTACAACGCGCGCGAGTCCGGCACGTCCGACGCCGCGAACACGATCATCAGCGAGGGCGCGGCGACGCCCGCGGACGTGTTCTGGTCGGTCGACGCCGGGTCGCTCGCGGCGGTCGCGGGCGAGGGGCTGACGGCGACGCTCCCGAGCGAAGTCGTCGACCCGGTGCCCGACGAGTTCCACCCGGATGACGGCTGGGTCGGCACGGCCGGTCGCGCCCGGGCGGTGCCGTACAACACCGCGGAGTTGTCGGGCGACGACGTGCCGGACACCGTGATGGACTTCCCGGACACGCCCGCACTGGCGGACGCGATGGGCTGGGCACCCACCTACGGCGCGTTCCAGGCGTTCGTCACCGCGATGCGACTCATCGAGGGCGAGGACGACACGCGTGCGTGGCTGGAGGGGATGCTCGAGGCCGGCGTCACCCAGTACAACAACGAGTTCCTCGTGTCGAACGCCGTCGCCGACGGTGCGCTCAACGCCGGCTTCGCGAACCACTACTACGCGCTGCGCGTGCAGGCCGCACGGCCGAACGCCCCGCTCGACCTGGCGTTCACCAGCGGCGACGCGGGCGCGCTCATCAACGCCGCCGGCGCGGAGGTGCTGTCGGCGAGCCAGAACCAGGAGTTGGCGTTCACGTTCGTGCGACACTTGCTGTCGGCAGAGGCGCAGGAGTTCTTCGCGACCCGAACGTACGCGTACCCGATGGTCGCGGACATCCCGCCGGTCGGCGGACTGCCACCGATCGACGAGCTGAACCCGCCGAGCATCGATCTGACGGAGCTGTCGAACATCCAGCCCACGCTGGAACTGATGCGCGAAGCGGGGGTGCTGTGACGGTGGAGGCGATCTGAATGGCCCCGGGCGGGGGCTTCGGCCGCGTCGGCGAACTGCTCGAGGACGGCGACGACGAGCCGAGCGTGGCGGTCGTCCTCCTGGCGGCGGGCGTCGCAGCGGCCGTGCTCTCGCCACTCGTGTGGCTCCTCGTCAGCGCCGCCGAGTTGTCAGTCGACGACGCGCTCGGACTGATCGCGTCGGGGACGACGACGGAAGTGCTGATCAACAGCCTCGCGCTCGTCGGCGTCGTCACCGCGGCGTCGGTGGCGCTGGGCGTCCCCCTCGCGGTGTTGACCGTCCAGACGGACCTCCCGTTCAGACGCGCGTGGACCGTCCTCGCGGCGCTCCCGCTGGTCGTCCCGAGCTACATCGGCGCGTTCGCGTACGTGTCGGCGTTCGGCCCCAGCGGCGCACTCCCCGACCTGTTCACGCAGTACGGCGTCGGCTTCGTGAACCCGTACCTCCCGACGGTGTACGGCCTCGGCGGGACGGCGCTCGTCCTCACGCTGTTCACCTACCCGTACGTGTTCCTCACGACGCGGGCGTCGTTGCTGTCGTTCGACACGACGCAGTTGGAGGCCGCGCGGACACTGAACCACTCGTACCCGCAGGCGTTCCGCCGCGTCATCCTCCCGCAGATCGCACCGGGTGTCACCGCCGGCGCCCTCCTCGTCGCGCTGTACACGCTGTCTGACTTCGGGACGCCTGCGATCATGCGGTTCGACGTGTTCACGCGCGTTATCTACGTCGAGTTGAACAGCTTCGGCGTGGGGCGGGCGAACGCCACGCTGCTGTCGATCCAACTGCTCGCCGTGACCGCGGTGATCCTCGCGCTGGAGTCGCGCGTCAGCGGCGACACCGCCGCCGGCTACGGCACGCCGTCGTCGGTGAAGACGGTCGTGTCGCTGGGGCCGTTCCGGTGGCTCGCCGCCGCCGTCCCGGCGGTCGTGAGCCTGTTCACGCTGGCGCTGCCGGTCGGCATCCTCACGATGTGGCTGGTCCGCTCGGGGCCGGGCTACACCGGCGGCGGCCTCGCGTTCCGCCCCGAGTTCGCGACCAACTCCGTGTACGTCGCCGTGTTTACCGCGGCCGCGACAGTGCTGTTCGCACTGCCGGTCGCGTACTACGCGGGGCGGTCGGACTCGCCGCTGGCGAAGGTGACAGAGCGAGCGACGTACCTCGGCTACGCCATGCCCGGCGTCGTGCTCGGCCTGGCGCTGGTGTTCTTCTCCAGTCAGTGGCTGCGCGACACCGTCAGCCCGGGAGCGGCCCAACTCGTCTACCAGTCGCTCCCCCTGCTCGTGTTCGCGTACGTCGTGCGGTTCCTCCCGCAGGCGGTCGGCTCGACCCGCTCGTCGGTGCTGGGCGTCGACCGCGACCTCGTCGGCGCCGCCCGTCTGCTCGGCGAACCGCCACGGGGCGCGTTCCGTCGCGTGACGCTGCCGCTCATCTCCCCGGGCCTGCTCGCGGGGGCGGCGCTCGTGTTCCTCACGACGATGAAGGAACTCGACACGACGCTGATCCTCCATCCGACAGGGTTTACAACGATAGTGACCTACATCTGGCGTGTTCAAGAAGCCGGATACTACGGTCGCGCCGCCTTGCCGGCGCTCGTGTTAGTGGCCGTGTCCGGCCTCTCGATGGTGCCGCTACTCAGGGGACGCGACGATGACTGACGACTCACACCTCACCGACGCCGACGCGACTGACACGCCGACTGCGACCGCGGGGGACGCCGACGGCACCGACCCCGCCACAGACGGCGGCACGACCGTCGGCGCCGCAGACGGCGTCGACGACGGCGTGGCGAACGACCCGGTCGTCGGTGGGACCGACGGCGTGGACGCCGACGAAGCCGTCGGCGAACCGGTCCTCGAACTGAGCGACGTGATCAAGCGATTCGGCTCAGAGACGGCAGTCTCGGGGATGGACCTCACCGTCCGCGAGGGGGAACTCGTCACGCTGCTCGGCCCGTCTGGCTGCGGCAAGACGACGACGCTCCGAATGATCGCCGGACTCGAGGCGCCCACCGAGGGGACCATCGCCGTCGCCGGCGACGTCGTCGCGGGCGAGGGGTCGGTGACGCCGCCCGAAGAGCGAGACGTGGGGCTCGTGTTCCAGGAGTTCGCGCTGTTTCCGCACCTCACCGTCGCCGAGAACATCGCCTTCGGGCTAGACGACCCCGACTCCGCGGCCGCCGAACGGCGCGTCGCCGACCTGCTGGAGTTGGTCGGCCTCGCCGACTACGGGGACCGTTCGCCCGCGGACCTGTCGGGCGGCCAGCGCCAGCGGGTCGCGCTGGCTCGCTCGCTGGCGCCCGAGCCGGACGTGCTGCTGCTCGACGAACCGTTCTCGAACCTCGACGTGAGCCTGCGTGTCCGGATGCGCGAGGAGGTGAAGCGCATCCTCGACGAGGCGGGCGTCACCGCCGTCTCCGTCACCCACGACCAAGAGGAGGCGCTGTCCATCTCCGACCGCGTCGCCGTCGTCAACGAGGGGAAGGTCGAACAGATGGGCGACCCGGGCGAGGTGTTCGAACACCCGACCTCCCGGTTCGTCGCCTCCTTCCTCGGGCAGGCGAGTTTCCTGCCCGCTCGCGTCGGCGAGGACGGCATCGAGACGGCGGTCGGCTCGTACGACCGGGAGCTGTTGAAGGGGCTCGGCGACGGCTACGTCGGCAGCCACGTCGACGTGCTCGTGCGCCCGGACGACCTCCGCGCGACGCCCGTCGGCGACGGCGACGCGGACGGCGAAGTGATCCGGCGCCAGTACACCGGCCCCTCGTTCGTCTACCACGTGAAGCTCCACGACGGGACGGTCCTCCGGTGTCTCCACAACCACACAGAGGAGTTCGAAGTGGGCGAGTCGGTCGCGGTGACACTCGTCGCCGACCACGCGCTCGCGTGGTACCCCGCCCAGTAGATGTCCGACGGGTCGACGGGGGGCGACGACCGCGACGCGTCGCCACCGCCGACTGCGGTGCTCCGTGACCTGCTCCCGGCGAGCGTCGCGACCACCGACGCCGGTCGGGTCGCCGCCGTGTTGCTCGCGGGCGTCGCCGCGGCGGTCGCCGTCCTCGTCGCCGGCCAACTGTTCCCGTTCCACTCGCTGAACCACGACGAGGGCGTCTACCTCCAGCAGGCTGAACTGCTGTTGTCCGGGCGCCTGTTCCTCCGCCCGCCCGTCGCGGACGCGTTCCGCCCGTGGTTCTTCGTCGAGAGCGAGCGCGGCCTCTACTCGAAGTACGCGCCCGTCCCGGCAGCCGTGTTCGCCCTCGGCAAACTCCTGGGCGGCTACACGGTCGCACTGGCGGGCATCGCCGCCGGCCTGGTCGCCGGAACCGTCGCGCTCGGCAGGGAGGTGTTCGACTGGCGTGTCGGCACGCTCGCCGGGGTCCTTCTCCTCGCGACGCCGCTGTTCGTCGTCCACGCGGGCGTGTTCCTCCCGTACGCGCTGACCGCCGCGCTGAACGTCGCCTTCGCCGTGTGGTACCTCCGAGGGGAACGGCGCGCGAGTCGTCGCGACGCGACGCTCGCCGGCGCCGCCGTCGGCCTCGCGTTCTTCGCGCGACCGTACACCGCGGTGTTGTTCGCCCTTCCGTTCGTACTCCACGCGGTCGCCACGCTCGGGCTGTCGGGTGCGTGGCGGACGCCAGTCGCGACGCTCGGGGTCGGCGGTGCCGGTGGAGACGGCGGGCGCGGCGACACCGTCGACGACGACGCACGAGCGCTGTTCGGTCGCCGCCTCATCACCGCGACGCTCGGGAGCGCGGGGGTCGCCGCCGCGCTGGGGTACAACGCCGTCGTCACCGGCGACCCGCTGGTGTTCCCGTATCTCGCGTTCGCCCCGGAGGACGGCGTCGGCTTCGGCGAACGCGCCATCCTCGGCCACGAAGTGAACTACACCCTCGACCTGGCGCTGGAGGCGAACGCGCTCGTGCTCCGCACGCTGTTCACCGACTGGGTGGTCGCGGGCACCGTGGGTACCGGCGTCGCCGCCTGCGGGGTTGCGCTCGCGCTCGCCGGGCGGACGACCGCAGGCGAAGACGGGGCGACGGCGCGACTCCGGCGCGGACTGCTCGCGGCCACGTTCGCGACGGTCGCCGCCGGCAACGTCGCGTTCTGGGGGAACTACAACGTCCTCGGCGCACTCGACGAGCCGACGGACGGACTCATCTACTACCTCGGGCCGTACTACCACTACGACCTGATCGTCCCGACGGCGGTGTTCGCGGCAGTGGCACTGGTTGCCGGCGGCGACGTGCTCGCGGCGCGGACGCGCGCGCTGGCGGCCAGCGAGCGCGTCGACCGGCGGGCGGTCGGCGCCGTCGCGGTCGCGGTGCTGGTCGTCGCGAGCGGTGCTGGCGCCGCCGTCTCGGCGGGAGCGGTGACGGAGACGACCGACCGCAACGAAGCCGTGACCGCCGAGTTGCGTGCGGGGTACGGGCCGCTGGCAGACGGCGGGGCGCCCGACGACGCCGTCGTGTTCCTGCCGACGCCGTACGGCCCGTGGCTCAACCACCCGTTCCAGACACTCCGCAACGACCCCGGCTACGACGGGGACACCGTGTACGCGCTCGGCGACACCCGCGAGTTGGCGGTGAGCGAGGCGTTCCCCGACCGGGCGCTGTACCGCTACGTGTACGCCGGGTCGTGGGTTCCCGTGGACGACTCGACTGTTCGGGGCACGCTCCGGGAGGTGGACCGCGTCGCCGGCGAGCGCGTCGTCGTCGACGTGACGCTCGACCGCCCCGACACCGCCGCCGGCACGACCGTCCGCGTGACGACCGACGAGGGGTCGGCATATCTCGTCGCGACCGACGACGCCGGCCCGCTGACGCTCCGGGTTGTCGCCGACGGAGAGCGCGTGACCGTCACCGGCGAGGGCGTCGAACCGAGCGGCCCGGACACCGACGCCAACGTCGCGCTCGACGACGTCGACGAGGTCGCCGTCGAGGTGTACGTCGCCACCGGCCCCTCCTCGGGGTACAGCCACCAGATCGTGTTCCCGGTCGAGCGGACGAGCGACGGCGACGTTCGGGCGCTGTCACCGACGGTCGAGACGTGCCCGGTGCCGACGCGGTGTGTCCCGCAGGGCGTCGGCGACACACCGTCGGACCGCGGCGTGACCGTCACCGTGTCGAACGCCACGCGAGACGCGTAACACCCCCTACCCGACGGATCGCGGCGAGAGGGGATCGCCGCACCGGTTTATGCTCTCTCGGAAACACGTCTGGGTATGGAACTCGTTCGCACGGTCGCCACACGCACCCCGAGCCGCGCGCGGGTCCGCCGCTTCGGCTACCTGTACGTCCTGGGGCTGCTCGGCGTCGCGGCCGCCGCGGCGACGACCCTCGTCGTCGGACCGCTCCCGTCACCGTTGGCGTCGCTGTCGCCGGTGGTGGCGTTCCTCCTCGTCGCGCTCCAGCCGGCGGTCCTCCTCGCCGTCGCCGTCGTCGTCGGTGGCTACGCCGCGCCACGGGTCGGCCTCCGATCGCACGTGCGAGCGTACGCGAGCGGGAACATGGCCGCGTGGCACGGATTCCGATCGGAGCTCCGAACCGCCGTCCTGCTGGGCGCGCTCGCGGGTGGCACGCTGTTGGTGCTTGGGTGGCTCGTCGGCCCCGTCGGCGCCGTCTCCGGGGAGAGGGCGACGGTCGCCACGGTGCTCGCGGGCGTGCCGCTGCGCTTCCTCTACGGCGGCATCACCGAGGAGTTACTGCTGCGGTGGGGCCTGCTGTCCGCCGTGGCGGCGCTGTTGTGGCGCGTAGGCGGGGGCGACCACGGTCGACTGTCGTCGCCAGTCGCGTGGGCGGCCATCCTCGTCGCGGCGGTGCTGTTCGGCGTCGGGCACCTCCCGACGGCGGCGACGCTGTACGGCGAACTCACACCCGACGTCGTCGCCTTCGTCGTCCTCGGTAACTCGCTCGGCGGCGTCGCCTACGGCTGGCTGTTCTGGCGCCACAGCCTGGAAGCGGCGATGGTCGGTCACGCCACCACCCACGTCGTGTTCGTGGCGGCGTCGCTGGTGTTCCTCCACGTGTGAACTACCGTCCGGCGTCAGGTGGTCGGCTCGTCTGTGTCGTCGGTGTCGTCTGTGTCGTCGGAGTTGTCGGTATCGTCGGTGTCGTCGGTTCCCTCGACCTCGTCGTCCGGACCAGTCACCTCGTCGGACTCACCGCCGTCGGCGCGAACGGCCGCGCGGCGCTCCGGGATGAGGTCGAACGACGACTCGATGTCCCCGAGCACGAGCAGCGCGTAGTACCGGAGGTACGCCACTGCGGGTACCTGCACGAACGCCGCAGCCACGAGTAGCGACACGCCGAACAGGATGCCAGCGACCACGAGCAGGCCGATCCCCAGCGGCTCGAGCACCGACAATAGGAGCACGCCGATACCGCCGAGGATGCCGAATGGGATCAACAGCAGCACAGCGGCGATTCCGATGGCGAGTGCGACAGCGATCCCGACGACGACGTTCAAGATCACGCTGGCGACGACGTACGCGAGGAACTGCCACGGGTTCGCCGTGATCGTCGGCCAGAGCCGCCCCCACGCGCCGAGCACCGTCCGGTCTTCGAGCACCATGATCGGCACGACGAACACGGTGGTGAACCCATCGACGAGTCCGGTGACGAGTGCGAGGACGCCGAGCACCGGGACGAGGAGGAGTATCGAGACCACGGAGATGCCCGGCTCACTCCCGCCGAGGAGGAGCGGCGCGAACGCCAGCCCGAACACGACCGCGAAGGCGCCGAACACCACCACGCTGAGGACGAATCGGAAGCCGAACAGCCGAACGCCCTGCCGCCACCGTCGACCCCAGAACTCGCCGAGGCGTGCGTCCTCCGCACGGAGCGACTCGATCAGGACGAACTCCATCACGGACCCGACGAACAGGAGCACCAGCCCCACGAGCAGCGCCACCGCGATCACCGCTGCAACGACCGCGAACACCTCCGGTCCGATCTGTGGCAACGGTGGCAGTTGGCCTGGCCCGCCCGGCGTGCCTGGACCACCGCCGTCGACGGGAGAGGACACCTGCGTGCCGTTTGTACCCGCCCCGGGCCCGCCGACGAAGAACGCGACGATCGCGAGCTTCAGCCACAGCGAGCGATCGATCGGCCACAGCAACGCCTTCGTCGCACGGTACGCGTCGTCCAAGTCCTCGACAGCGTGTATCGGCACTGAGGTCACCTATCGGATGGACGACAGCATCGTGTCTATGAGTTCGTATCGGTTGTATATCAGAAGGCAACCATCACAGTTCAACGTGGAGTCAGCTACGGGTTGGCGGCCCCCGTCAAGACCGTCCAGCGGAACCGACGGTGTGGTCGTCTCGACAACCGACGTGCAGAGAACGTGTCCATGGCCACGTAATCGAGTAACCGATACCTGAGTAGCACCTCGGTCTCGTATGCGACGACTGGATACGCTCGTTCGCCCTGTCGAACGGTACGCGGACGCGCTCTCGGCGACGGCCCACGGTGTCGTCGCCGTCGTCTCGTTTTTTACCTTCGTCGGCGTGATCGCGTTGGGATTCGTCCCGGTGACCCGCCGGATCGAGACATCCGGCTACTCGACGTCAGATCTGCAGGCTGCGACGAACAGAGCAGAGGTCGATACGATACTGCAGGCGTTCCAACCGGTCATGGAGTCCGTGGTACTGCTCTCGGTCCTCGATTACCTCTTCATCGTGGCGGGGTTCTTCCTGTTCTTCTCACTCCACTCGCTCGCCGTGAAGACGCTGGCAGGCCACGAGCGGCTGGTACTGATACCGAAAGTCGGGATGTGGTTGACGGTCGTCTCGCGACTGCTCGATTCGTTGGAGAACCTCTGGGTGATCCTCATCTACACCAACCCCGACGACTACGCGACCGTCTTGATCGGGCTGATGAACACCACTGAGACGGTGAAGTGGACGGTCGTCGGCGTCGAGTATCCGACGCTCGGGGTCGCCATCGTGGTCGCACTACTGGCGTGGTACACTTCGCTGTTCGACCGAAGATCAGCGCGTCCACAGTAGGCCGTACCGACGGTGGATACGCACTGGATTCTGCACTCAGACCTTGATTCCCCCGTCTAGAGTATCGAGGACTCGTGGAAACGACTGCATAGCCGCACGGGCGTTCCCTGAACGTGACCCACCGCGTATGTTCGCGTGGTAGGGACGGAGGAAGAGGTGGCCAGCATCGGGGAACGAATAGTGACCGAACGCGTCGTCGTGGTCGTTGCGGAGCAACCGATACAAAGCGAACTCAGAGTACGCCGACGCGTTCCACACCGCGTCTTGTTTCCCCGTGAGTAAGGAGACGGGGCCCTGGATGTCTTCGACGGGCAGCATCACTGCCTCGTACGCGTTCTCGGCAGTTTCTCTGACGGTATCGAGCACACAAGCGACCGTCTCACACACCGCATCAGGCTCATCGAACGAGCAGTCCTGCCAGTCCCCACACTCCGTGCTATGAAGCGCTGACCAGAAGGCATCGAACTGCTCTCGAGAGACGATTGGGTCGCCGTCTCTGGTCCACGGCACATCTGGTCCGACGGTCGACGGCACGAGGAATCCGCTACCACCGTACCCGACCACAGTAGCAGACGTGTCTATCGAAGCCGCAGTCAGGATTGCCGGTTCGACACCTCGAGAGATACCGACCAATCCAATCCCGTCGTCGACCGTCTCGGGACGCGACTGCACCCACTCGACTGCACGTTCGAAGTACGCTATCGGAACTCCGTTCAAGTCGTCGGAGAGTGCTTCCTCCGGGCCGAAATACTGGAGCCCAAGTGTCCAGTACCCCTGCGTTGCCAGCAGCTGGCAGTATTCGCGGGGGATGTACCCTCCAGACCCGTGCAGAACGATCACTGGCTGGTGAGGCCCCGCTCCGTCCGGTGTGTACACGATCCCAACGAGGCCGTCAGCATCGACCGAACTCCCCCTCGCGTCGGGGCTGCGAGCGATGCGGGTCGTCGTCGCCTCGGCCACGGGCGCCCCATCCTGACGTACTTGGATCCGAAGGTCGACCACTCCTCTTCCGCGGAGTTCAAATCGGCCATACCCCTCGTCGTCCGAACTGGTGAACTGCGAAAGCACCATTCGTGGTGTGGGATCGGTATCGGTGGCGCCGACGAACAGATCGAGTTGGCCCTCAGTAGTGGTGTTGTACGTCTTTCGCCACGCATAGGAATCGAGAGCGGTGGGAGTTGGCTGTGCGAGCACTTCGATAGCTGACCCAGATTGGAGACCAGTGACTGTGACTGGGAGTGGCTGTGCGATACGGGTCGCCGACGGAACGTCGATCGTTGGAGACTGTTGTCCCGTCGTCGTCGTTTGCGCTTGATCTGCACTACATCCGCTCGCACCAACAGCCATCGAGGTCGCACCGACCCGGAGGAGCGTCCGTCGAGAGAGGGAACCAACCATGATGTTGCCGTTTGAGAACGTCTAGTATAGTGGTACCGACAGGAGGATCCGTCTTGGCTTATTCCACCTCCCAATTCCACACCTCTCTCCGAACCGAGACCGCTCTCTCTGGCGCACACCACACCGAACGAGTTCTGAGAAGTCCGACGACCTCGTTCGAGACGGTCAGCGACCCAGTCCGAGGCGCTCCTCGATGCAGCACTTGAGGATCGACTTCCCGATCTCGGCGCCGCCGGAGAAGGGGTCCAGTTTCGTCTCGCCGAGGCGTTCGTCGTACGCGATCGGCTCCTGCCGGATCCGGTAGCCGCGCATCGCCGGGCGGATGAGCAGTTCTGCGGACAAGCCGGTGTTCTCGGTCCACCGGATCGACTCGATCACGTCCTCGTGGTACGCGCGCATGCCGGTCGTCACGTCGTGGAGCGTGTGGCCGCCGAGGACGCTCGCGGTCGCCGCGAACAGTTTGTTGCCGAGGCGGTTCATCGCTGGCATCGTCTCGGCGCCGTGGTACAGTCGGTCGCCGCTCACCACGTCGTACCCCTCGTTAATCAACGCGAGGAAGTCCGGGATGCGCTCCATCGGGTACGTCCCGTCGCAGTCGGTCGTGATCCGAACCGGGTTGCTCGCCTCGTACAGCGCGCGCCGCACCGCGGCGCCGTAGCCGCTCGGGGGCTGCGGAACGACGCGGGCGCCGCGTTCGCGGGCGATTTCGGCGGTCCCGTCGTCGGAACTGTCCACGACGACGACCTCCGCTCGGCCGTCGGTCGCCGCGTCGATGTCGTCGAGCACCGGGCCGATCGCCTCGGCCTCGTTGTACGCACCCATGACGACGCTCACGTCGTCGAGGGTGTAGCCGCGTTCGTGCATACTCGCCGATAGTGGAGGCGGCTTTTAGGCTTGCCGAAAAGTTGTGGCCGACGACGGCGACCGCGACACGGGGACCGGTCGCGAGCGGTTCCCAGCGATTGGGACTCGGCTGTCCCTCCCTTTTCTGGGCAGCCACAAGCCGAACATGTATGTCGAACTCCCGAACACCATCGGCGACGCGACGGACCGTACTCCGAACGGCGCTGGCGACCGGAGCGGCAGCGGCAGGCGGCGCGGCGGCGACGCCAGCGGCGGCGCAGTCCGGCGGTGGGCTGGCCGAGTGGTTCTCGAACACGGGGAACTACGACGGCGTCGTCGACGAGACTGGGAGTGGATCGGTCACCGTCCAGGTCGGGTCGGAGGCGAACGGCGGCGCGTACGGGTTCAGCCCCGCGGCGGTGCGCGTCGACCCCGGAACGACTGTGACGTGGGAGTGGACCGGTAACGGGGGGTCACACAACGTCGTCGACGAGGGCGGCGCCTTCGAATCCGAATTGGTCGGAGAGTCGGGCCACACGTTCGAGCACACCTTCGAGGAGACCGGCGTCTACCGCTACGCCTGCACCCCGCACAAGGCGATGGGGATGAAGGGCGCTGTCGTCGTTGGCGACGCCGAAGTCGGTGGCGGGGGCGGCGACGGTGAGGGCGGCGGGTCCTCGACAGACAGCGGCGCGAGCGGGGAGTCGACAGCCACCGCGACCGACGAAGCGACGAACACGACCGCCGCAGGCGGGGCGAGCGGGTCGGGGGGGAGCGACGTGGGCGACGCGCCGGCGTACCTGCTCGTCGGCGGCGGGATCGCGGCCGCCATCTCCCCGCTCGTGTTCGGCCTGGTGATGGCCGTCCTCGGTGACGGATACGGGCCCGACCCGGATGGCACGGGTGGCTACCGAACCAACGGCGAGAGCGACAGTCGCCGCGAGGAGAGGTGAGACGCCGTGGCGCGCGCGAAACTCCGAGTGACGCTGCCGGAGGACACCTGGGTCGGAGCGGTGTCGCGCGACCACTCCGACGCACGGCTCTCGGTGCTGTCGGTGCTGCCGACCGGGGAGGGTCGCGGGGTGACGCTGGTGAGCCTCCAGGCCGACGACGCGCCCGCGGTCGTCCGCGACATCGAGCACCACGACCTGGTGGAGGAAGTAGAGCTCCAGCGCGCCGCCGAGGACGTCCGTGAGGTCGTCATCCGCGTCGAGACGACCGACCCGCGACTGTTGAAGCCGCTGCGCGACTCGCGGCTCCCCGTGGAGTTCCCCCTGGTCGTCTCGGAGGGCGTCGCCGAGGTGACGGTCGCGGGATCGCGCGAACGGCTGTCGGCGCTGGCGACGGCGCTGGAGGCGACGGGCATGGAGTTCAGCGTCGGGTACGTCCACGACGCGCTCGACGCAGAGGACCTGCTCACCGAGCCACAGCGCGACCTGCTCGTGGCGGCCATCGATGCTGGATACTACGACACACCCCGCGATGCAACCCTGACCGAGTTGGCCGACCAGCACGGCATCGCGAAGTCGACCGCCAGCGAGCGACTCCACCGCGCGGAGGGGAAGGTGATCAAACGATTCGCCGAGGACGCCCTCGGCCTCGACCCAGAGGTGCCGACAGGCCTGTCGGCGGGGGAGCGATGAACGGCGACGGCTCCGAATCGGGGACCGGCGACGCACCCGGACCGTGGGGCGTCGCCCCGACGGCGGTCACGACCGTCGACGACCTCTCGAGCGACCTGCGAGAGGACCTCGGTGTCCCCGAGGGCAGGGCGGCTACGGGCATCGACGTGCGGTCGGCGCCGCCGCCAGAGCCACTCACCGACACCGTCGCAGCGCTGACGGAGACCGACGATACGACCGTGCTCTTCCAGCGCAACGACCGCGTCCCGGTCCACCTGTTCGACCGGCTCGACGAGCGTGGGTACGAACACGCCAGCGTCGAGCGCGACGGCGAGGCGTTGACTGCCGTCTGGCGCGAGTGACGCGAGAGCGCGAACACGTTCGGCGTGAGCGACTCGGGGCGAGAGACCGTACGATCTGCCACCATGTTCGGTCGATCGTCGCTCCCGTTCGGTGACGCAACGGAGACGAGTCCCTCGGACGACGCGGGCGGTGACGAGGTGGACGACGAGCAGCCGACCGCCGCGACCGCCGACGACCGGTTCGACCCACCCGACGCGTTCGTGCCCGAGTCGCTCCCGGAAGCCGGCGACTGGCTCAGTTCGGGCGATGCGACCGTGCTGACCGGGGGTGCACACGTCGGCGTGCGGGCGGTCGTCCGCGATATCTTCGAGGCACGCGGGGTTCGAGACGCCACCTTCGGCTACGTCCTGACGAAGTTGGAGCGCGACCGCGACCACCCCGAGGCGGGCCTGCGCTACGCTCGTGACGGGCGCACGCTCCGCGTCGAGTTCGTCCCCACGACCGCGTTCTGTCCGCAGGGCGGGTCGCTCGCGCTGGCGGCGTCCCGAGCGCTCAACGCTGAGTGCGAGCGGCACGGCTTCGAAGCGGTTCGCGTCCGAATCGCGGACGACTACCACTCGAGCGAGGCCGTGAACCGTCGGCTCCGCGAGCAGGCCGACCACCCACACGACGAGCAGGACGGCGCGAGTAGGGACGGCGGGAGGAGCGGCGTCGGCGGGGGCGACCGGTCGTGAGCGTCGCGGGTGGTCCTGGCGGACCGGCTCCAGCGGTCGACGGCGGCCCGGAGTACGGACCGCCGGCGCCGACGGTCGTCCGGGGTGTGGCGCTCTCGGCGGGGCTGCTTGTCCTCTGGGCGGGGGCGCTCGCTGCCGAGCGACTCGGGGCTCTCGACGCGACGGGTGCGCTCGGGACGACACACCTGCTGTTCGCCGGCGTCGCCTGTACCGCGATTGCGGCTGCGGTCCCGCAGTTCGTCGCCGTGTGGTCGACGACGCCACTGCGGTGGCCCCATCTCGCGGCGGCGGCGCCGCCGCTCGTGGCGGTCGGGACGCTCGGCGTCGCCGGGGGATTTCTCACGGGGTCACTCCTCCTGACGGCACTCGGTGGCATCCCGCTCGCAGGTGGCCTGTGGTCGTTGACGGCCTCGGTGACGCGCACCGTGCTGCCGTGTCGGCCCTGGGATGCGACCGAGCGGGGACTGATCGCGGGGACGTGGAGCCTCGCGCTCGGGGGTGCACTGGGGCTGGTCGTGGGCGCGACCCACGCGACCACGCTGGGACCGGTGCTCGGCGTCGACTACCCCGCCCTCGTCGGCGCGCACGCGACGCTGATGGTCTTGGGCGGCGTCCTCGGCGTCGGATACGCAGGCGTGTTCAGGCTGTCGTCGATGCTCACCGGCGCGCCCGACGACCCGCGCGTCCAGCGGGTGGCCGCCGCGGTCGCGACCGTCCATCCGGCGTCTGTCGGCCTGTTGGCGGGCGGACGACTGGTCGGTGTCCGGACGGTCGCGCTCGCGGGCGCCGTCGGCGTCGTGACCTGTGCGTTCGCCGCCGGTGCCGTCGTCGCCCGTCGCGTGTGGGTCGGGCGCGAGTCGTCGCCCGCGACGCGACGATACGGTGTGGTCGCGGTCGCGCTCCCGGCGTGGGGGGCCACCGCCGGCGCTCGGTGGGCCGCCGACCCCCTCGCTCGCACCGCGGTCCTCGGGGGGCGGGCCGCCGAGCCGCTGCTGTGGGGCGCCGTGGTCTGTCTCGTCGTCGGCTCGCTGTACCACGTCGGGCCGTTCCTCGTGTGGCTGGAGCGATACGCCGATCGACTCGGACTCGAGCCGGTCCCGACCGTCGATGATCTGTACGACGACCGCGTCGCGCGCGTCGACGGCGCCGCACTGGTCGTCGGGGTGGCGGCCCTCACGGCTGCCGCGGCGGACGCACCGTGGGCGACGACGCTCGGCGCGGTCGGCGCCGCTGTGCTCGTCGTCGCCGCTGCGGGCGTCTGCGCCAACCTCGTGCGGGTCGTCCACCTGCACGCGCCGTGGACGGTCGCGGAGGTGATGGTGGGCGGGACTCCCGAGTAGCGGTCGCGGAGCACCGCGGCTTGGGACCGGGAGGCTCGCCCGCGACTACGACTCCTTCGTGACGCGGGTCACGTAGCCGCCACAGCCGCAGCGGTCGACGAAGGTCCAGTCCACGTCGTCGCCGAAGCGATCGCTCAGCGCGGGGTAGAGGTACGTCTCCGGGTGGCCGAGGTCGCCGTGGGTGACGAGGTTGACGTGGACGCCGACGGTCGTCCGCTCGACGGCGTCTATCGCTTCCTCGCACACGAGCGCCTCGTCGTCGGCGTGGCGCGGCTCCTCCAGTTTCGCCGACCACGACGTGTCGTGGCGCTCGTCGTCGTCGCTGTCCGTGTGCGGGTCCGCTCCGGTCGCGGCGTCGGTGTTCGCCGTCATCGGTCGACCGTACGACCGCCCGACCCGTCGGCGCTTCCCCGAACGTCTTCGCTCGCGGCGGAGCGCGAGACCGACCGGCGGTCGGCCAGTCGGTCAGTCGGCCAGTCGGCCAGTCGGGGAAGCGGCCCCGACGGCGGTGGGTGGGCTACCGGACGGGTGCAGAACGGAGGCGCGAAGAGACCGCGAGGAGTTTGCGGGCGATGCCTGCGATCGGTCGTGGGCACCGGTCGGGCCGTGCAGGAGCCGGCGCGAGTCAGTACATCGGCCCTTCCTCGTCTTCGGCTGCGGGCGTGTTGGGACTGGGGTCGAACACGTCGGGCTTCTCCTCGCCCTCGACCGTGATGACGCCCATCATCCCCTTGCGGGCGACCCGCGACAGTGCGTGGTCGACGAAGCCACGTGCTCGGGCACCGGGAAGTCGAGGGTGCCGACCATACAGCTCCCCGGCGGCACGTTCACCGTCTGGAGGTACTGCTCGGCGCGCCCCGCGAGGCCGCCGTCGCGGTACGCCTCTGTCCAGACGTTGCCGATGGGGTGGAAGTTGCTGTTGAGGTTCGGCCCGCCCGTCACCATGAACACGCGGGCGGTCTCGCCGGTCTTCGCGGTGGGGGTGCCGAAGCCGTCGGGCGTGATGGCGTACTTCTGGCCGTTGAGGAGGACGTACGTCGGGTCCTCCGCCTTCATCGCCTCCATGTCGAAGCTGTGGCGCCCCTTCTCGCCGGCGGCCTTGTCGGTGTACAGCTCGTGCTGGCCGAAGTAGAACTCGCGGTCGACCTCCGGCAGACCCTCCTCCGGTTCGACGAGGATCATTCCGAACATGCCCGACGCGATGTGGTAGTCGAGGTTCGGGACCGCACAGTGGTAGATGTAGGCGCCGGGGTACCGCGCTTGGAACTCCATGGCGTTCTCCTTGCCGGGGGCGGCGTTCGTCGCGATTGCGCCGCCGGCGGTGCCGTAAACGGCGTGGAAGTCGACGTTGTGCGGCATCGCGTTCGACGAGGCGTTCTTCAAGTTGAACTTCACCGTGTCCCCCCGACGGACACGGATCATCGGGCCCGGGATCTGCCCGTCGAACGTCATGTAGTCGTACACGACGCCGTCCTCGACTTCCGCGCGGACCTCCTTGGCCGTCAACTCCACCTCGACGGTCTTCGGCTCGTCACGATCGATCGGATCCGGGATGTCCGTGGGGTCGGCCGCGACGCGGTTCGTCGTCGGCTTCCCGCTCTGTCGCTCGGTCGTCTTGCGAGCGGTCTCGGTCTCACTATCGGTCGGCGCACGGCCCGAACATCCAGCGAGCGCGGTCCCGCCGGCGCCCGCGCCGATCGCCTTCAGCGTCGTGCGTCGGGTTTGTGGCATCAGTTGGCACCTCGCGTTTGCGTGTTGGGACACGACCCCCATCAAGCGGCGTCGCGGTTTTCGATCGCGGGGGACCGCGACGAACACGTTCACGGGTGCTGAAAAGGCGACACCAAGGAGCGGCGTCGCTCACGCCCGCTACACGGGCCGTCACCGATTCGCGCCCAGCCCTTCGGACGAGGGGCCGTGCCCCCCGTCTGACCGGCGGGCCGACCACGGACTCACAGCCCGAGTCCGGTACTGTACTCCAACGTTCCGAACCCGGTCCCCATCGACTCGGCGTCTATCGGCGTGCCGCCGACGGTTCCCGTGAGGCCGGCCATCCGGAACATGAACTCGTTGTAACTCCAGTGCGAGGTGACCCGGCCGCCGAGTCGCGGGCGGTCGAGCCAGTTTCTCGCGTGGCCGTACGTCTGAGCGACGAACCGGACGTAGTCGCCCGCCTCGTTCTCGACGCGAACGTCGAAGTCGGGGTGTTCGCCGGTGCCGAGCAGCGGTTCGACGGTGATGCGATCGAACTCGACCTGTCCCTCGCCCGAACCCCAGTTCCAGAAGCCGGTCTGTCGTAGTGGGATCGTCAGTCGTTCGAGTGTGTTCGACGAAGAGAAGCCGTATCCGCGCCGGAACAGGTGGGGGCCGACGAACGGCACCAACACCGAGAAGGAGGTTCCGTCCGGGAAGATGGCCCAGATCCACTTCCACGGCATCAGCGGGACGTCGAAGCACACGCGCTGGAAGTAACACGACCCCGACAGCGTCTCGGGGCCGTCGGGCAGGTCGAACTCCCCTCGAACTCCATCTGGCGCCACGCGACGACCTCGGCGCCACCCAACGGGGTGTCCACGTCCAGGGACGTGTGGGGCGAGGTCATCTTCGAGTCGAGGGCACCCCACGCCTCGAACTCCGCCTCGGCGTCGTCGCCGACGACGTGGGCCCGCAGTCCGAGGGAGTCGTCGTCGGAGAGCGCCGTCAGTTCGCTTCCGCGCCTGGTGCCGTCTTCGCCCTCTGCCCACGCGTCGAGGCGCTGGTCCTCGCGGGACAGCACCGCCTCCGCTGGCTGCCTGACGACGTGGTCGTGGACCACGTCCTCGTCGCCGGCCCACCCGACCGTCGTCGCGTCGAACCGGTCCACGCCGTCGGTGACGGATCGGTCGGCGTCCATCCCACCCGGCGGCAGGTCGTTCACGCGGGACTGGTCACCCACGCAGGCGGCGACCGAGAACATGAGCTGTCGCGGCCCGTACCCCTCTTCGCCCTCCGGGAACAGGAGGAAGAACCACCACGAGGACGACGTCGCGTTCTGTCGCTCGGGGTTCTGCCACCAGATCTTCTCGAACGCACGCCGGTGGTCGGGGAGCGACCTGTCCGCGAAGGCGTCGGTCATTGGTGTCCCTCCCGCTGGGCCGGTCAAATAAGCCGCACATCGGTCGCCGGTGTCTCGTCGGCGCCCCGACACAACGAGGCAACTCCAGTCTTCGCAGGGGCGCCCGGACCCGGTGTCCCGCCACGGCGAGGCGCCGTGGCGGTCAGTCGTCGCTCAAGAACGCCCGCACAGCGCCGGTGGTGACGACGCTGTCGGCGTCGTCGGCCACGCGGCGCGTGCGGAGCTTCGCGGCCACGTCGTACGCGAACAGCGCCGTGCCCGCGATGATCATCGTGTCACCGGGGAGGCGCGCCCAGAACAGCGTCTGGACGAGCGGGCGCTCGTAGAACGCCAGCGAGCGCGCGGCGTCGTACGTCCCGGTGAACGCCACCTCCAGTTGGAGGAAACCGACTGGGAGCACCGAGACGAACACCATCAGCGCGAGGCCGACGTTCCACAGCCAGAACGCCCAGCGGAGGCGACGACCGCTCCAGTCGCGGATCGTGAAGCGGAGCACGTACGTCGCCATGCCGAGGGCGAGGAATCCGAACGCGCCGAACATCGCCGCGTGGGCGTGACCCACCGTGAGGTACGTGCCGTGCTCGTAGTAGTTGATCAGCGGGAGGTTGATGAAGAAGCCGAGCACGCCGGCGCCGACGAAGTTCCACAGCCCCGACGCGATGATGAACATGAACGGCAGGGTGTACGGGAACGACTCGCCGCTGGTCGCGAGCGCGCGGTACTCGTTGAGCGCCTCCAGCAGGATGACGACCAGCGGGATCAGTTCCAGCGTCGAGAACACGCTGCCGATTGGGATCCACAGGTCGGGCATCCCGATCCACCAGTAGTGGTGGCTGACGCCGATGACGCCCGACCCCATCACGAGCAGCGCCTCGACCATCACGGCCTTCTCGGCCGACCGGCGCCGCAAGAGGTTCATCGACACCAGCGTCATGCCGACGACGGCGACGATGAAGAACTCGAAGGCGCCCTCGACCCACATGTGGACGACCCACCAGCGCCAGAACTCCGTCACCGCGATGTTCGTCTGCGGCGTGAACATGAACCCCGCGGTGAACAGGAGGGCGATCGATCCACCCGCGTACAGGATCATGTGGGCGAGCCCGTACGGCTCCTCGCGGTCGAGCAGCGGCTTCAGACCGCGGGCCGCGAGGTACGCCCAGCCGAGGAAGCCCGCGAGCAGGCCCACCTGCCACAGTTTCCCGACTTCGAGGTACTCCAAGCCCTCGTTGCCGAGGATCCACCAGAGGTCGCCGTCGATGTAGCCGTGCGAACCGAGCCAGATGCCCGTCAGCCCGCCGACGGCGACGACGACCAGGGCGACGAGCAGCCCCTTCACGTAGCGCGCCTGGTTCGACGGCTCGTAGCCGGTGAGCAGCGGCGGGAGGAACAACCCGGCCCCGAGCCACAGCGTCGCTATCCACAGGATACCGAGGTCGATGTGCCACGTCTTCGCCATCGCGAACGGGAGCAGTTGGAGGATGTCGACCCCGAGGATCGACTCGACGCCGAAGAACGCGTGGCGCTCGATGTAGAAGTGCGCGAGGAGGCCCCCGAGCAACGTCTGTGCGAGGAACAACAGTGCCGCGACGGGGACGAACCACAGCGCGGCAGACTGGCTGGGTAGCAGGTCGACGTCGTCGGGATGTGGCACGTCGACCCCCTCGGTCGACGGCTCGGGGAGGTCGATCGACTTGTACAGCCACACGCCGATCCCCGCGCCGGCGACGAGCAGCACCATCGCGACGACGCTCCACGTCATCGCCGAGGCACCCGGCGTGTTGCCCGCAGCGGGCTGGTACGGCCAATCGTTCGTGAAACTGTGGTCGGCGCCCGGACGGTCGGTGTGCGAGAACCACGCGGTCCACAGCGCGAAGTCGGCGAAGCGACGGGCGTCTTCCTCGCTGTCGATCATGTTCGCGGGGACGCCGCGCTCGTTCGACCCCTCGTGGTAGCGCTCGACGTACGTCTCGCGCACCTGCTGGTGGGCATACGCCTCGGCGGCCGAGTGCTCGATGGTGCCGTCACCCGGCGTGCCGTCGGACAGTTCGTTCTCGACGGTCGCGTCGACCGACGCCTGTTCCTCGTCGGTGAGGTCGGCGTACGACTCCCCGTAGCGCTCCTCGGCGTAGTACGTCCGCATCGCGTCGACCTTGAGGTCCAGCGCGTCAGCCGTGTAGTCCGGCCCGAAGTACGCACCGTTGCCGAGGATCGACCCGTGGTTCATCAGGCCGTCCCGCTGGAACGCCGCCTTGCCGTCTTGGATCTGTGCTTCAGTGGCAATCGTCTCGCCGTCGGGGCCGACGACCCGGTCTGGGATCGGCGGCGCCTCCTGGTACGCGAGGTACGCCCCCGCGCCCATCACGACGAGGTTGACGACGAAGGCGACGACCAGCGCCTTCGCCAGAGATCGTCTGGTCACTCGCATGCAGTCGACGGTAGCCAGCCCCGACCCTTCAGCCACCGACGGCGTTCCCCGCTCCCGAGGGCCGGCGCGAACACGTTCGGGGGCGTATCCCCGGCGGCAGCCCTAACAGCAGAACATGAACGGGTACATGAGCGCGACGCGGTCGCCGTCGGACAGTTCCGTGTCGAAGCCGTCGAGTTGTTCGTTGAAGCGGCCGTTCACGCAGATCCGAGCGTACCGCCGGGTGCGCTCACCCTCGGGGTTCGCACGGAAGTCCGCCGGGAGTGTCTCTGGGGCGGGTGCCCACCCAGGGGCGACGGCGTCCTCGGGCGTCTCCGCGATGAGCAGGTCGGCCACGTCGTACTCGTCGAGGAACGCGTCGAGGAACTCCCGCAGCGTCGTCCCCTCGAAGGAGAACTCGAAGCGCGAGGTGGGTAACGCGTCGTACAGGCGGCCTGTGCCGCGGACCTCGACGGTCGTGACGGCGCGCTCGTCGGGCGATTCCGTAGGCTCCGGCGTCACAGAGCTCATACGTACTCGTACGGGCGGAGCCTCCGTGGCGTTGACCCCGAACACGTTCGTCAGCAGAGAGACGTGGCGGCGACCGACCCGAGTCGTCAGTCGGCCGACGACGGCGCTCCACCCGTGTCGGGGTCGACCGCGTCGACGCCGCGCTCCTCGGGCGTCAGGTAGCACTGGGGATCTGGCGCCTCAAACTCACCCTCGACCGTGAGCGCACGGAGCCGACTCGAGCCGTGACAGACGTCGCTGTACGCGCACTCCCGGCACTGCTCGCCGAGGCTGTCCGGTCGGTCCCGCAGGCGCCGGAGGAGCGGGTTCGACTCGTCGTCCCAGATGGCGCCGAACGAGCGGTCGCGGACGTTCCCCAGCGCGTACGACTGCCAGAACTGCGTGGCGTGGACGTTCCCCTGGTAGTCGATGTCGGCGATGCGCTCGCCGGCGGGGTCGCCGCCGTTGGTCGCGAGATAGCGGCGCACGTGCTCGGCCCGCTCGGGGCCGAACTCTCGGCGTGCGTACTCGACGAGGTAGGCGGAGTCGCAGTAGTTGCCCACGAGGAGCGTCTCGATCTCTTCACCCGCCTCGTGGTACTCGCGGGTGAGGTCGATCAAGCGCTCGACGGCGTCGCGGCGGCGCTCGGGCGACAGGTCCGCGTCCGGCACGCCCCGACCGCCGTACGCGAGGTGGTAGAAGCAGAAGCGGTCGACGCCGACGTCGGTGAGGAGGTCGACGACCGCCTCCATGTCGGGAACGGTGTCCTCGGTGACGGTGTAGCGGAGGCCGGTCTTCAGCCCCACGTCGAGACACGCCTCGATGCCGTCGACGGCGGCGTCGAACGCGCCCTCGCGACCGCGGAACGCGTCGTTCACCTCGCGGCGCCCGTCGACGGAGATGCCGGCGTACGCCAACCCCGCGTCGCGGAGGTCGCGGGCGCGCTCACGCGTGAGGAGTGTCCCGTTGGTCGACAGCACCGCCCGGAGGCCGGCGTCGGTCGCGTGGGCGACCAACTCCGTCAGGTCGTCGCGCACGAGCGGCTCTCCGCCCGAGAACAGGACGACCGGCACGCCGTAGTCGGCGAGTTCGTCGAGCATCGCCTTCGCCTCGGCGGTGGTGAACTCCCCGGGGCCGCACCCGTCTCCGCACCCGCGTAGCAGTGGGCACACGCGAGGTTGCACCGCTTCGTGCCGTTCCACACGACGACTGGGTGCCGCTGTTTGTGCTCGCGGATCTGCTCGGCCTCACTGTCGACGTCGCCGTAGCGGAGTCCGTCTCCCTCCGCGTCGAGGTCGTACAGCAGTTTGCTGAGTGAGATCACGCCTCCTCACCTCCCGCGGAGGCCGCCACGTCGTCGGTGCCGGTGTCGGCGTCTGTGTCGGCGTACGCGGCGCCCAGGTCGCGGTCGGCGAACCGCGCCACGTTGTCGCTGCGACACAGCCACAGCGTCCCGGCGTCGGGGAACAGTGTCGACGCCTGTTCGTGGCCCACCTCGACCGTCGGTGCGGTGACGCTGCCGGCGTGACGGAGCGGTTCACGGGGAGACTCGCGGAGGAACACCTCCCACTCGGGCGTGTCGTCGGCGCGGGCGTCGTCGACCCGCGTGCGCGCTGCGGTGTCGGACATGGGTTCGGATTCGACCCTCTTCCCCTACGTCGTTCACGGCGAGTCCCAGCGACTGGGAACCACGGTTGGCGGCTTGTCTCCCCCCGGTCTACGCCGAGGTGATGTCTGATCTCGAGCCGTCCCGGAGGGCAGTGCTTCGTGTGAGTGGACTGGCCGCGGTCGCCGGCGTCACCGGACTCGCCGGCTGTTCGTCCGGCTCAGACCAGTCGAGCGGCGGCGGCGACACCGCCACCGAGGAGCCGACGCCGACCGCTGCGGAGACCACCGCAAGCGGCGGCGGTTCCGACGGGGGGAGCGGGTCGGCGTCGTTCGACGGCTGGTTCGACAACGTCGACAACTACGACGGCGTCGTCGACGAGACCGGCAGTGGGTCGGTCACCGTCGAGGTCGGGACGGAGGCCAACGGCGGCAACTACGGCTTCGGCCCCGCCGCCGTACGGGTGTCGGCGGGGACGACCGTGACGTGGGAGTGGACCGGCGAAGGCGCCAGCCACAACGTCGTCGACGAGGGCGGTGCCTTCGAGTCCGAACTCGTCGGCGAAGGCGGCCACACCTTCGAACACACCTTCGAGGAGTCGGGGACGTACAGGTACGCCTGCACGCCGCACAAGGCGATGGGCATGAAGGGCGTCGTCGTGGTGGAGTGACCACTGTGGACACCGCACACACACCCACAGGCACACATCGACACCAAGGCCACTAGCCATGTTCGACACGAGCGAGCGACCCATCGTGCTCGTGTGGGAGGTGTCACGGGCGTGCGACCTCGCGTGTGACCACTGTCGCGCCGAGGCGACGCCCGACCGCCACCCCGACGAGTTGACGACCGCGGAGGGAAAGCGCCTGCTGGAGTCCGCCCGCGAGTTCGGCGAGGGGCAGGTGGTCGTGCTCTCGGGCGGCGACCCGCTGAAGCGCGACGACCTCGAGGAGTTGGTCGCCCACGGCGACGACCTCGGCCTGCGGATGGCACTGACGCCCAGCGGCACTGACTCGGTGACCCGCGACCGACTGCAACGACTGGCCGACGCCGGCCTGCGCCGCGTCGCATTGAGTATCGACGCCGCAGACCCCGCGGTCCACGACGGCTACCGCGGCGAGGAGGGCGTGCTGGAAGGGACGCTCCGGGCCGCTCGCGCGGTCGAGGACGCCGGCATCGGCCTCCAGGTCAACACCACGGTGTGTGAACGCACGGTCGACGAGTTGCCGGGCGTGCGCGACCTCGTCGCGGAGTTGGACGCGGTGCGCTGGAGCGTCTTCTTCCTCGTCCCCGTCGGTCGGGGGGCGGCGCTCGAGCCAGTGTCGCCGGCCCGCGCAGACGCCGTGATGGACTGGCTCCACCGCGTCGAAGAGGAGGCGCCGTTTGCGGTGAAGACGACGGAGGCACCCCAGTACCGCCGGGTGCAACTCGAATCCGGCGGTGTCGATCCCGGCGACGTCGACCCCGAGCGGGGGCCGCCAGCGACGAGACCGAGCGTCCGTGCGGGCGACGGGTTCGCGTTCGTGAGCCACGTCGGCGACGTGACCCCGTCGGGGTTCCTCCCGAGCCAGCGGGGAACGTCAGAGAAGACGACCTCGTCGACGTGTACCAGAACGCCGACCTGTTCGAACGACTCCGCGACCGCGCCGCGCTCGGCGGCAAGTGCGGCGAATGCGAGTTCCGCGGCGTCTGCGGCGGGTCGCGCTCCCGGGCCTACGCGGTCACGGGCGACCCGCTCGCGGCAGACCCGCTGTGCCCGTACGTCCCCGACGACTACGACGGGCCACTCCCGACGCGACTCGCCGACGACTCGGCCCCGCCCGCGGGCGACGACGTCGGTGCCGACTGAGCCCACTCACCGTCGGGACCCGTCGGCCCTTCACCGCGAGTGTGAGCCCTGGGTGCCGGCGGTGGTCCCGCCGTCGTGAGCGTCGGCACCGGAGGTGGCCCCGGAGGGCAGGTGCATCGTGATCTGGTTGCCTCCATCCACGGACTGTTCGATGGCGAGCGACCCGCCAGACAGTTCGACACACCAGTAGACCAGCCACAGTCCGAGACCGCCGTTGTGGTAGACAGGGTCGTGTGCGTGGGCTTGGCCGCGGAGCACGTCCGCCTCGGCCGACGGGAGCGGCGGCGCCTCGTCGCGAACCTCGATGCGAAGCTCGTCGCCGTAGCGCCGTACCCGCAGTTCTACCGTCGGGTCGTCGCCTTCGGCGTGGACGATGGCGTTTTCGAGGAGTTCTGAGACCGCCGTTCCGACCAGCGACGGGGCTGCCCCGAACCCACTCGGGAGGCGGACGTCGGTCTCGACGGTCGCCGCCGGGTGTGCGCCCTCAACGTCGTCGACCGCCCGCGACAGTTGCGTCCCGAGACGGACGGGGAGACACGCCCCCGGCGTGGTCAGGGTCTCGATGATGCGTCGCTCCTTCTCCGCGCTCTCCAAGAGGCCCTCCGCGGCCCTGCGGATGGTCTCGACCGCGTCTGCGGCCTCCGGCGCGATGGTCTCGATCCGTTCGGTCGCGCCGAGGACGACGTTCAGCGAGTTCCGCACGTTGTGGCGCAGCAGGTTGTCGACGACGATGAGGTGGTGCTCGCGTCGGTGGCGGTCGGTGACATCCCGGCTAAACCCGGCGATGCAAACCACCTCCCCGTCGTCGATCACCGGCGTCGCCTTCACCCACACCCACCGGTCGAACTCTTCGGTCGGGTTCACGCGGTACTCGATGTCGACCGGATCACCCGCCCACAGGCGATCCATCGCGGTCACCACTCGCTCGGTATCGTCCGGGTGGACCGCCTTGAGGAACGCGATGGGATCGTCGAACAGCGCATCGGGAGCGATGCCGTAGATGTCCTCGACGGCGTCGTTGACGTACAGCAGCGACGACCAGTCGGCGGTAAACAGCCACAGCGCGTCGTCGGAGACGGCGGCGATGGAGTCGAGTCGCGCCGCGCGGCGTTCGGCGGCCACCCGGTCGGACACGTTCCGGGAACTGACGACGAACCCGTCGAGTTCCTTGGCGCCGAGCGTGGATAACCGACTCTCGAACCACACCCATGAGCCGTCGGCCGTCCGGTGTCGGTACGTCTCGGTCGTCGCAACCGTGGTGTCAGACTGGACGGTCGCGAGGAACGACTCCTCGATGCGGTCGGCGTCGTCGGGGTGGATGTAGTCGAACACCGATTCGCCGACCAGGTCGTCGGGGTCGTACCCGAGGATCCGACGCGCTGCGGCGTTCACGTACTCGAACGTCCCGTCCGCGTCCACGACAGCGACCTTGTCACAGGTGTTGTCGAGGAGTAATTCGTGTGCGGACGGCTCTGCCATGTTGGACCGTCGCATAGTCGGGGTCAAAAGTCCGCCGACTCTGATCTCAATGTTGGTAACCGTGATCGCCCGACGGCGCGCAGTTATCTCAATGGAACAACATGAAAGAATCACCGGGAGGCAATGCGATCGGTGTCGTAGCAAGCGAACCGGTCTTCGAACTACCCATTCAGCCAGCTGTGCGCCTCTCCGTGGTCACGTCCGACTCGTCGCTGGACCACCGGAGACACCGAGAGCTACCTGAGGCCCCACGTGCACAATAGGTGAAGGAGTTACCTAAGGTGTATGCAGGTCGTCGTGCTCGTGCCGTGACGAACCGGGTCCTACCGGGACGTAACGGGCCGAGTAATGTGCTAATTGCTAACTCACCACAGTTCGTGCGTACACCTGCAGGACAGACACGCACTGCGGTCGGCGGTACAGCGGTCGAATCGGGACCGACGCCGAGGCGTGCCGTCCGAGCGGAGCATCACATGTCGTCAACAATGGCTACAGCGGAGGCAAAGCGGATCGCGCGTCGATACCCGGAGGAGGTCGCGACCGAGCGGAACCTCGACCTCATCGACGAACTACTCACCGAGGACTACGTCGAACACGGTCCGTTCGGCCGCGAGTCACACGGTCGAGCCGAAGACAGAGCGGGCATGGACGAGATCCTCACCGCGTTCCCCGACTTCGAGGCCACCGTCGAGGACGTGATCGCCGAGGGCGACATGGTCGCGATGCGCGTGACACTCAGAGGGACTCACGAGGGTGAGTTCATGGGGATCGAACCGACCGGCCGGTCGTTCGAAGTGCAGAATATGCTGTTCACCCGGATCGAAGACGGGAAGATCGCCGAGCGGTGGGTCCAACCCGACACGCTCGGGATGTTCCAACAACTGGGAGTCGTCGAGTCGCCCACCGCCTGAGGGTCGCGTTCGACGATGTGACACCAGCGGGCGGGCGCCGGTTCCCGACCGCTTATCGAGCGACCGTCACCCCTCGTAGCCAGCGTACTCCATGAGCGAGGCGAAGATGTCGGTGTCCATCGCCTCCTCGTACACGATGCCCGAGAGCATCCCACCCGGGTAGCTGGTACCGTTCATCACGTGGTTCACCTTGTGACAGTGCATCAGGTAGATGCCGGGATCGGCGTCCGCGGTGAACTCGATCGTGTGCCGCTCGGCGGGCGCGATATTCGTGACGTCCATCTCGTGGCGGGCGGCCTCCGGGATGGTTCCCCCGTCCTTCTCCACCAGTTGGAAGCGGTGGTTGTGGATGTGCATCGGGTGGCTCATGTAGCCGCCGTTGAGGTAGTGGACGCGCACGGTGTCGCCCTGCGAGACGATCATCGGCGACCCGTCCTCGGGGTGGAGCGTCCGCGGCGCCGACTTCCCGTTGACCGTGAACACGTCGGGGTTGCGCTGGCGTGGCGAGTAGGTGGCGTCTTCCCCGGCCATCATCCGGTTGAGGTCCGAGTCCCACTCCTTCACCGACATGAAGTACTCCTTGTCGGCCCGCTCGTACCCCTCCGGGTCGACGCGGAAGAAGCCGAACATCCCCATGTCGAGGTGGCGCGGCGTCTGGTAGTGGCAGTGGTACACGTGCGTCCCGGGCACGTTCGCCGGGATGTCGTACTCGTGTTTCTCGCCCGCGGGCACGGTGATCCCCGTGGTCGTTGGGACGCCGTCGTTCTCCCACGTCTTCTCGACGCCGTGGAAGTGGAGCGTGTGGGGCCGCTTGCCGTCGGTGTTGTCGAGGACGACGGTGATGTCGTTGCCCTCGGTCGTCCGGAGGATCGGTCCGGGGACCGACGGGTCGCGGTCGTCCGCCTGGAACGCCCACACGCGCGGGAGTTCGATCGGGCCACCCATCGTGTCGAGCGGATGGACGTCGTGGCGTGCCGGTTGGGTCTTCATCGTGACCGTCCCGCCCTGTTCGTCGACGTCCACGACCTCCGGCGGAGACGTCGTCGGCAGCGACTCCTGGCTCGCGGCGGTTGCCGTCCCACCACCGGTCGCTGGGGCCGTGTCCTCGGCGACGGGGGCCTGACAGCCCGCCATCGCCGCGGCACTCGTCGCACCAGTCGCAGCCAAGAACTCGCGCCGACTCATCCCGGAGCCGGGAGCACCCATCTCTGGCATACACCGTCCCGTACTGCTGGGGACGGATTAGGGGGTGAACCTGACTCCCAACCACTGGGACCCGGGGACGGAACCGCCGAAGCTAAGAGAGTCAGCCGATTAGCCGGGGGTATGGTTCGCGACTTCCGGCCGGGGAGTGACCCGGGGCCGCACCTCCAGCCGGTACTCGACGCCCTCGACGACGAGGACTGTCGAACGATCATCCGTCGACTCGACGAGCCGTTGACCGCCGGGGAGGTGTCCGAAGAGTGTGACATCCCCGCCTCGACGGCCTATCGGAAGCTCGATCTGCTCTCGGAAGCACAGTTGCTCGCGGAGGGTGTGGAGGTCCGACAGGACGGCCACCACGCGACCCGGTATCGGACCGACTTCGAGGAGGTCATCGTCTCGCTGGCCGAGGACCGCAACCTCGGTGTCTCGATCGAACGGCCAGCCGACGACGCCGCCGACCGACTCGCGAGTATGTGGAGCGAAGTTCGCAAGGGGGCCGACCAGTGAGCCACCTCACGGTCGCCATCGCCGCGACGAAGACCCTCACGTTCGTCTTCGGTGCGGTGATCACGTACCTCTCGTGGACCGCCTACCAGCGGACGAACGCCGCCGAACTCCGTGCGCTCGCGCTCGGCTTCGGCATCGTCACCGTCGGGTCGGTGCTCGGAGGTGGGATCGACCTCGTCGGCGACATCATCTCCGTGTTGGGCACACAGACGATCCTGTACGGCGTCCTCGCACAGAGCGTGCTCACGATGATCGGGTTCGGCGTCATCACCTACTCGCTGTACCGAGACTGAGCCCGCACCGGCCCCCCAGCGCGCACCGCTGGGACGCTACCTCACTGAACCGACCGCGCCGTGCTTCTGCTCGACGGTACCACCGCTCACTCGGCCGTCCGTCGCCCCGTCACCGCTTCGATCTGGAGTTCGTACGTCCGTAACGTCGTCTCCTCGGTCGCCTCGTCGAACACGCGCAGCGGCGCGTACCGCTCGTCGACCTCGGCGGCCGTCACGTCGGCCTCGTCTGGTGACAGCTCTCGGACCGACCCCGCGACGAGGACGCTCCACGAGTCGCGCGGCCCGTCGTAGCCGTACACGACGAACGACGCTTCGCCGGTGGTCTCGAGGAACGCGAGTTTGCGGCTGTGGCCGTCGTCCGAGAGCCGGAACCGGATCGCGTCGCCGTCGTAGTGGTACGCCAACGGGATCGCGTAGGCGTCGTCGTCACGTGCGAGGGCCAACACGCCCGTCTCGGACGTTCTCAGCCGCTCGTCGACCTCGTCGTCGGTCATCCCCGCCGTGTACACGCGGTCGGTCACGTCCATGTTCACTTGTCGGGTACGGGGTCGGCCGCCATCAAACGGTATGCTGCGTCCGGTTCACTCGGCCCCATCGGTGGTGACGACTCGCACCCTGACTGCCGAGTGCTTGTACTCGGGGATCTTAGCCACCGGGTCGAGCGTGTCGCCCGTGAGCGCATTCGCCAGCGGCGCCAGCGTGTGGAACGTCGCGAACACGGTGCCGGGGCGGACTGCCGGCGTCACCTCGGCGACGGCGGTCGTCCGCCCGCGGTCGTTCTCGATCCGGACCTGGTCTCCGTCGGCGACTCCCAGCACCTCGGCGTCGTCTGGATGGATCTGGAGCGTCTCGTCGCCGCGCATCCGAACGAGTCGGTCGGAGCGCCGGGTGAGCGCGCCGCTGTTGAAGTGCTCGATAACCCGGCCCGTGGTCAACACGAGGTCGTCGTCGCCGACGGCGTCAGCGGGATCGACGTGGTCGACGACCCGGAGGGGAGTGCGCCGGTTCCCGTTCGCGAACGTCGTTCGGTGGAGCACCGCCGTCCCCTCGTCGGCGCCCGCCGGGAACGGCCAGCGCTGGCTGCCGGTGTCGATCCCCGCGTAGCTCATGCCGGCGTACGGCGGCGTCGCGGCGGTCAGTTCCTCGAAGACGGCTTCGGGACCGTCGTAGTCGAACGCCTCGGGACGGCCCGTGAGGCGTGCGCCGAGGTCGCACAGCACGTCGAGGTCGCGGCGGGCGTCGGCGGGCGGGGCGGCGTTGGGGCGCATCCGGATCACCTGCCGGTCGGTGTTGGTGACGGTGCCGCCGCGTTCGGCCCACGCGCTCCCCGGGAGCACCACGTCGGCGTGGTCGGCAGTCTCCGTCCGGAACAGGTCCTGCACGACGAGACACTCCAGCGCGTCGAGCGCGTCGGCGACCCGGCCGGCGTTCGGCTCCGTCACCGCGGGGTTCTCCCCGAGGACGAACGCCGCACGCACGTCGTCACCGAACGCGTGCGTCGCCTCGACCTCGGTGAGGCCGGGGTCTGCGGGGAGGTCGTCGGGGGCGACACCCCACACGTCGGCGACGGCCGCGCGGGCGTCGGGGTCGGTGACGGGTCGGCCCCCGAAGCCGGTCCGGGAGCGCCCCCACGTCGCTGGCGCCCTGGACGTTGTTCTGGCCGCGGAGGGGGTTGACGCCGGTGCCGCGCCGCCCGACGTTGCCCGTCAACAGCGCGAGGTTGAGCAGCGCGTGGACGGTGGCGGTGCCGTAGTGGTGCTGGCTCACCCCCATGCCGGTGACGATGGCCGCCCGGTCTGCGGTGGCGTACGCGTGGGCGGCCGCCCGGATGTCTGCGGTGTCGACGCCCGCGCGGGCGGCCTCTTCGTCGACGTCGAGACCCGCCGCGAACCGTTCGAACGCAGCCAGCCCGTCGACCCGGTCGGCGCAGAACGCCTCGTCGACGAGACCGTCGCCGACGACGACCGCCGCCAGCGCGTTCAACAGCGAGATGTCGTATCCCGGGCGGACTTGGAGGTGCACGTCCGCCCCCGCGGTCGTCGCCGTCTCACGCGGGTCGACGTGGATCATCGTCGCGCCCGCGCGCAGCGCCGGGAGGATGTACGACCGGAAGATCACGGGGTGGTTCTCGGCGGGGTTCGCCCCCACGACGAGGAGCGCGTCGGCCTCGCGCAGGTCGTCCAGCGAGTTCGTCGCCGCGCCGGCGCCGAAGCGGTCGCGCATCGCCGCGACCGTCGAGGAGTGGCACAGTCGCGCGCAGTTGTCGACGTTGTTCGTCCCGAGCAGGCGGGCGCACTTCTGGAGGACGTAGTTTTCCTCGTTCGTGCAGTTCGAGGAGGCGAAGACGCTCACCGCGTCGGGCCCGTGCTCGGCGACGACGGACCCGAACGCCGACTCGACCCGGTCGAGTGCGTCGTCCCACGTCGTCTCGACGAGGTCGCCGTCCTCGCGGACGAGCGGCGCCGTCAGGCGGTCGGGGTGGTCGACGACGTCCCACGCGGCGACCCCCTTCGGGCACACCTCGCCCTTGGTGTTGACCGGACCGCGCCACCCGCGGGCGCCGCCGCTGTCCGGGTCGTACCGGATGCCGCAGCCGACGCCGCAGAACGGGCAGACACTCTCTGCAGGGGTGAACTCGCGGTCGTCGGAGTCGCTCATGGTCGGCGTTCGACGGCTGGGGTGCTATCTGTTTGGTCCCGTTCTACACCCGTGGGACGAACCGACCGACTCGCGACGGGACCGGCAGAGGTGTCCGCGTGCGGGCGGCGGTACGAATATCAACCGCCCGACGAAACGGACCCCATCGATGATCGAGCGACTCCTCGGCGACGAGCGGACGGACGCGGGGACGTACCTCGCAGAGTACATCTACGGCGCAAACGACGGCATCGTGACGACGTTCGCGGTCGTCGCCGGCGTCGCCGGGGCGGCGCTTGCGCCGTCGATCGTGTTGATCCTCGGGGTCGCGAACCTGCTCGCCGACGGGTTCTCGATGGGGATGAGCAACTACCTGAGCAGGCGCACCGAGATCGACTACCGCGAGGCCGACGGGCGCCCGGCCCACGACGACGGCAAGTCCCCGGCCAGGACCGCGCTGGCGACGTTCCTCGCGTTCGTGATAGCGGGGTGGATGCCGCTGCTCCCGTACGTGTTCGTCATCGAACCGCTGTTCGAGGCGGCGGTCGTCGTCACCGGCGTCGCGTTCTTCGCCGTCGGGGCGAGCAGGAGCCTCGTCACGAACCGCACGTGGTACCTCGCCGGCGGTGAGATGTTCGCCATCGGCATGACTGCCGCTGCCGTCGCCTACACGGTCGGCGTCCTCCTCGGTGGACTCGCGTGAGCGGCTACCGAGGAGAGACGCTGGCCGGTGGCTCAGGCGCTCTCGACGACCTCGACAACCTCGACGGCGTCGTCGTCCGAGCGCCGGAGCAGCCGCGACAGCGACCAGAGGACGATCACGATCCCTTCCAGGCGCGCGACGCTGTACACCCACGGGCGAAGCTCCACGTCCTGGTCGCCCTTCGCGGCGACCCGCATCCAGAAGTCGACCATCTCGCGGGGTTTGAGCGCCTCCCACAGACCAATTGCCAGCAGCAGCGTTTTGAACACCATGTCTCACTAGACGTGGTACCGAGACACAAGGATATCGGTCGCGCGCGTGACGCGACCGACCGCCGAGGGCGTGTATGAGTGAACTGCGGCGTGTGGGAACCGTGCTCGGCGCGTTGGCGCTGTCGGTCGCGGTCGCCGTCTCGACGCCGTTCGCAACGCTGTCGCCGACGGGGCACTACGCGGTCGCGACGGCGCTGTTCGCCGCCGTGTTGTGGGTGACGGAGGCGCTTCCGCTCCCGGTGACGGCGCTGTGCGTGCCCGTCCTCCTGACGGTGTTCGGGGTGTCGCCGACGCTGGGCGGAGCGCTCGCGCCGTTCGCCGACCCGGTCGTGTTCCTGTTGCTGGCGGGCTTCGTGCTCGCGGCTGCACTGTCGAATCACGGTATCGACCGACGGATCGCCTACCGTCTCGTCGCCCGGGTCGGCACCTCGCCGCGGCGGCTGGTGTTGGCACTGATGGTCGCGACCGCCGTCCTGTCGATGCTCATCTCCAACACCGCGACGACCGCGATGATGATCCCAGTCGCGCTCGGTGTTGCTCGAAGCGCGACCGGAGCGGCGCCCGCCGGGAGCGAGCCAGCGTCGGTCGCAACTGACGGCGCCGGGTCCGCGGTCGGCGTCGACACCGACCCAGACGGGCGGACCGACGAGCCGACGAACATGGAGACGGCGGCACTACTGGGCACCGCCTACGCCGCCAGCATCGGTGGCGTCGGCACCATCATCGGGACACCGCCCAACGCCATCGTCGTCTCCCAGTTGTCGGCGCGGCTGGGGTACGAGATCAGCTTCGCGGAGTGGCTCCTTATCGGCCTGCCGGTCGTCGCAGTGAGCCTCCCGGTCGCGTGGTACCTGCTCGCGGTTCGGCTGTACCCCCCGGAGGTCGCTGACGTGTCGAACGCCCGTGAACACGCCCGCACGGCGCTCCAGTCGTTGGGGCCGGTGACGCCCGTGGGGCGACGCGTCGTCGCGATCGTCGGGGCGACCGCTGGGCTGTGGCTCCTCGGTGGGTTCGACTTCCTGTTCGAGTCGCTGCTCGCGCCGACGGTGTACACGACGCTGTTCGGCGGCGAGGGACCGAGCGTCTTCGGCGTGGGCCACCAGGGGGTTCTCTACTTCGTCGTCGTCGGCCTGGCGGCGATCCCGGCGCTGTTCCTCGCGGGCGGCATCGACTGGGACGACGTGACCGGGATCGACTGGGGGACGCTCCTGCTGTTGGGCGGCGGCCTCTCGCTGGCGGACGCGCTCGCGACGACCGACGCCGTCGCGTGGCTGGCCGACACGGTGCTGGGGCCGCTCGTCGGGGTGCCGATCGTCGTCCTCGTGTTCGTCATCGTGGTGACGACGATTCTGGCCGGCGAACTCGCGTCAAACACCGCGATGGCGGCGGTGTTGGCGCCGCTGTTGATCGACGTCGGGCCGCGCTACGCCGACGCGCTGGGAACGACCGGCGACACCGCGGCGGTGCTGTTGGCGGTCACCGGCGCCGTCGCCGCCAGCTTCGGGTTCGCGCTTCCGGTCGCGACGCCGCCGAACGCCATCGCCTTCGGCACCGGCCACGTCGGTCGCGAACAGATGCTGCGGGCGGGGAGCGTGCTCGACGTGGCGCTGGCGGTCGTCGTCACCGCGGTGCTGCTCGGCCTGTTCGCGGTGGTGTGGCCGCTCGTTGCCTGACCGGCGCGTGGGAGGTCGGGACCACGTCGGCGTGCGCGAACGCCGACGCAGTCGTGTCGGCAGTCGTGTTTCCGTCGGCGAGCGCCGCCACCCACGGGACGACTACGTCGGCGAGGCGGTCGTGTGCGGTCGCGTAGTCGATGGAGGAGGGGGCGTCGCCCCGCTGGCCGGTGTACGCGCCGAACTGGGAGTGGTTCACGCCGTCGAGTTCGACGACCGTCGCGTCAGGCGGAAGGACCGCGAGCCGACTCCGATAGGTGTCGCGGTCGAGCACGATGTCGGCGCTCCCGGTGACGCTCAGCGTCGGGACGGTCGGCGAGCGGTCGGCTTCGCAGTAGGCGGCCAGCAGCACCAGGCCGTCGACGCGCTCCGGGTGGCCACTCGCGTACCGGCAGGCCATCGCTCCGCCGAGCGAGTGCCCGCCGACGAGCCACCGGTCGACGTCGGGGTGCGCGTCGATCACCTGGTCGGCGGCGGCGGGGTCGAGCACTGCGAACTGGAGCGGCATCTCGGGGACGTACACCGCGACGTTCGCTCGAGCGGCCAGCGGCGCCAGCGATTCGAGGTACGCGTCGGCGGTCACGTGGCCACCGGGGTAGAACACGAGCGCGGTCGTCGCCTCGCCGTCCGCGGGTTCCAGCGCGTACACGCCGTCGCGGTGGGTCACCTCGACGCGGTCGTCCGCGCGGACGGCGTCGACGGAGCCCTCGGTCGGCCCCAACGGCGTCGCAGGTAGTACCCGAGCGGCGCGGCGACGACGAGGAGCGCCACCAGCAGCCACAAGGCGACCCGTTCGGCGTTGCGGCGAAGCAGGTCTCCGAGACGAGCGCGCTCAGGCATCCACGCGGTCGGCGGGGTCGTCCCGGGCGTCGAGCGGTGTCAACTCCACTCGGTCGGCCTCCACGTCCTCGACGAACGCCCCGGGACCGCCGACGGTGACGCGGTCGTCGACGACGGCGAGCGTGAGCGAGTGCTGGACCGGGAACTCGTTGTTCGCGGGCGCGACGAGTCCCTGACTCACCTCGACCACCTCGCCGGTTATCTCGACCGCCTCTCCGGTGCCTGTCAGCCGACCGATGACACGCGCGCCGACGCCCTCGTTGGCGCGGCGGTGAAGTTCCGCCTGCATGACGGCCTGCCGGAAGTTCGTGTACCCGGCGGGGAGCGCGGCAGGGTCGGCGACGGCGGCCTCGACGGCCGCGGGCCAGTAGTTGCCGAGGAACGACCCGACGATGACGGGGCCGAGTTGCTGTTGGCTGAACACGATCGCCTGCTTCCCGCTGTTCGAGCGCGCGACCATCTCGGCGGGCGCGACGACCCCGGTTCGTCCGTCGACGGTGAGCATCGACGGCATCGGCTGGCCCCACACGCGCGCCGCCGTCGCGACACTCGACAGGTCGAGCGAGTCGTCGAGGTCGCCCTCGCGGACACCGGTGACGAGGAGCAAGACGAGGACGCCTCGGTCGACTGCCGCGCGCAGGTCGTCGGCGACCTCGTCGAGGCGGTCCAACGGGAACGACAGCGTCACCTCCTCGGTCGCCTCGGCGATCGCTCGGCGGATCCGCTTGACGACCGTCACGCGGGACTTGACGACCTCGAACGGCTCCTCCGTCGTCTCCGTCCGTGAGAAGCGCGCCTCCAGCGCCGGGCGCATCGACCGGGCGTCGCTAGCGAGTCGGTCGACGACCTCCTCGGGTGGGTTCGCCCGGATCGTCGTCGGCGTGACGTGGTCGTTGACGGTGACGAACCCCCGCGCCTCCAACTCCTCGCTGGCGCTGTACACGTACCGCTTCGAGACGCCCGCGGCCTCCGCGACGGTGCTGGCCTTCGCCTCGCCGTGTTCCAGGAGGGTGAGGTACGTGTCGACCTCCTTGTCCGACAGGCCGAACCGCTTCAACAGCCGATCGACGTCCACCTCGTCCACGTCGGCGCCGTCGGGGAGATCGGTGGGGTCCGTGGTCATGTCTCACACAGTCGCCCGTGGCACCGTATAGCTCCCGGTCGCGGGCGAACGGGTCGGTGTCCTACTCGTCGGTGGTCTCGTCTTCGTCCCCGTTCCCGGCGCCATCAGCATCTGCGTCGGTGTCGGTGTCGGTGTCGCCGTCAGTGTCGGCGTCCGCGTCGGCCGACCCACGTCGCGCCACCTCCACGAGCGTCTCTCGCTCCTCGAAGTACGCGGGGGCGTCGCGTTCGGCCTCGAAGGAGACGACCCGGCGGACGGCGTCGTCGGCGTCGAGGTCGCCGGCGTCGTGTTCGGCGAGGAGGTCGTCGGCCAAGTCGAGGTAGTCGCTCGCCAACTCTTGGAACAGTCGCATCCGCGTCTCGGTCGCCTCGACGGTCGCCTGCTTGCGCTGGAGGTCCGACTCGGCGGCCGCGAGGTCGCTCACGTCCTCGTCGGTGCTATCGTCGCCGTCCTGCGGGGTGTCGCCGTCGGGCGAGTCGGCGGCTTCGGTCGAACTGTCGGCGTCGAGTTCCGTCTCTCGTTCGGCCAGCGACGCCCGGAGGTCGGCGACGCCCTCGTCGATCTCTTCGATGAGCGTCTCCGCCTCGGCGGCCATCGTCTCCACGCGGCCCGCGAGCAGGCCCGCCTGCGTGCGGCAGTACTCGACGACCTCGCCGACGGCCCGTTCGTCGTCCGCGTCGTGCATGGGCGTCGCTTCCGGGCGGGGATGCAAAGCGGGTTCGGTCGACGGGCGGTACTGGTCGTGGATCGTGAGTCGTGGTGGTGCCCTCACTCGATCCGGCAGACGACCGCGTCGGCGACGCGGACCGCGTCGACGGTGCCACCGTCTGCCCGCACCCCGTCGGCGGCGGCCACGTCGGCGCCGGAGAGCAGGTCGGTCGGGAGCACTGACTCGGCGAGCGTGACCGACTGGGGGTCGTCGCCGAAGTTGAGCACGACCGCGAGGCGGTCTTCGCCGTCGTCGCGGACGTACGCTGTCACGCCGCGTGCGCCGCTCGTACCGGCGTCGTCGCCGACGGCGTCGTCGGTCCCGCCGACGATGCCGATGTCGCCGCCGCTCCCCGGGCCGCCGTCGTCCACGTTGGCTTCGTCGGCGGCTCCCACGACCGTGTACTCGATCTGTTCGACCGTGCCGTCGCGGAGGGCGTCGTGCTCGTCGCGCGCGGCGGCGAGTCGCCGGTGGAAGTCGGTGAGGTCGGCGTCGCCGTCGTACCAGGCCATCTCGCCGCGGTACTCGGTCATGCCGCGTTCTTGGCCGTAGTACACCATCGGGGCGCCCGGGAGAGTGAACGTCGCGGCGGCGGCCGCCCGGAGCGCGTCGAGGCCGCACTCGGTCCGGTAGCGCTCTTCGTCGTGGTTCTCGACGTAGCGCATCTGGACCGCAGAGCGCGGGAACCCCTGCACTGCGGTGGCGTCGAGGGCGTCGTGGATCGAGTCGGCGTCCGCGGCGCCAGTGCCGATCCGACGGAGCGTCTCGTACAGCGTCGTGTCGTAGTGCATGTCGAACTCCGCCTCGTGCATGAACGGGTCGCGCGGGATGGTCTCGTCGAGCAGGAGGAACTCGGGGTCACGGCGGCGGAGGCGCTCGGCGGCCTCCTTCCAGAAGCCGTGCGGGACGCCCCACGCCACGTCACAGCGGAAGCCGTCGACCACGGCGGCCCACTCGTCGATCACTGACAGCATCCACGCGCGGACCGTCGGCGAGTCGTAGTTCAGGTCGGGGATGCGCTCCCAGTTGAAGCGGAACTCGGGCGTGCCCTCGCCGGCCCAGTCCACGGTCGAGGGGTTCTCCTCGGCGGGACGACGGGGGTACTGCTCGTCGAAGGCGTCGACGCCGGCGGCGTGCTGTTGGAACGCCGGATGGTCGCGGGAGGTGTGGTTGATCACCAGGTCGAACACGACGCGGATGTCGCGCTCGTGGCAGGCGTCGACGAGCGACTCGAACTCCGCGCGGGTACCGAGGTCCGTCGCCGTGTCGAAGAAGTCCGTGGTGTGGTAGCCGTGCGTGGTCGGACTCTGGAGGACGGGGGTGAGCCACAGCACGTCGACGCCGAGCGACTCAACGTACGGGAGTCGGCGCTCGATCTCTCGGAACGTCGTGTCGGGCGTCTCGCCCGCGAACGAGCGCACGAACACCTCGTAGATGGTCGGCGACTCGGCCCACGCCGGCGGGTCGTTCGGGCGGAATATCGAGACCGGTGCGTCGCCGTCGGTGGCTGCGCCCGCGTCGGGTTCGTCCGTGGCCACACCGCGGTCGCCGACCGCGATTTCGACCGTGTCCAGCACGCCGTAGCGGTCCGCGACGGGGACGGCGTGGACGCGCGCGACGCCCGCCTCCGGGAGCGACTCGCGAGGCACCGTGAGCGTCTCGCCGTCGACGTGGACCGTCTCTGTCGAGAGGTCGTCGCGACCGTCGAACAGCCATTCCACCTCGGGGTCGGCGCCCGCGGGCGTCGTCTCGGGGTCGGGGCCGGCGGGGGCCGCCTCGGCGTGCGCCGTGACCACGACGCCCTCGTCGGTCGCGGTCGCGTCGAGGTGGAGGCGCGGGCGACCCGGCCCCGAAACCGTCTCTTCGCCGCCGACGCCGTTCCCGAGGGAGTCGTCGAAGGCGAACGAGTACACGTGGCTCCCCGGCGGGAGGTGGGTGCGATGGGAGAGGCGGTCGTCGGCGTCGGTGGGACGCTCCGCGGCGACGCTCCAGTCGTTGAACGTCCCGGCGACCGACACGCGGTCTGCCGCGACCGACTCCGTCGGGGCGTCGAAGTCCTCCTTGTCGACGTGCAGGGTCGTCTCCGTCCGTTCGTCGGGGTACGCGCGGACGGTCTGCTCGTGGACGCCGTCGGGCGCCGAGAGTTCGACGCGGTAGGTGCCGGGCACGTCCGGCGCGAGGTGGACGACCGTGCCCTCGCCGAGTGTGGCACCGCTCCCGTCGGGTGCCGAGACGACGGTCCACTCGAACTCGTCGTGGCCGTCCGCGTCGGTCCGGGCGCCGTCAGGGCCGACCTCGACGACCGCGTCGAGGTTCCGCGGGGCCAACTCGACCGTCTCGCCGACGCTGGTGGCGCGTGGCGGGCCCGGGTGGTGCGTGGGGTCGTGGGGGGCTGCCGTCGGCGCGTCGCCGTCGCGCGTGCCGACGTCCGCGGGCGGACTGCTCATGCCCGACTCCGCGGGTCGCTCGACGCTTGAGCGTTCCGGAACCGTCTGAATCTGTGAAATATGATTACAACAAGAATTATCCCTCGTGCCCCACCCCTACCGAACATGAGACTGCGTGACGCACTCGACGACCACAAGCGCAACCGGGACCACCCCACCCGGTTCCCCGGCGAGCGACGGACGACCGCCGGACTCTTCTCCGGGGCCGCGGGGCGACTCGTCCACGTCGCTCCGGACGGGACGGTGCGAGACTACGGCTACCCGCTCTCTGGCCTCTCCGGCGTCGCTGACTCGCGGGTCGCGCTGCGCCTCGACGACCCGCCGGCGGAACTTGACTGGGACGCCGAGGGGGTTCGACCCGCCGCCGACGACGCCGCCGTGGTCAGCTTCGAGGCTGGCGAGCAGTCGTACCACGGGGCGACGGCGCTCGTCGAGACCACCTTCGAGACGCCCGTCGGCGGCGTCACCCGGTTCGACCTGACCGTCGACACCGACGCCGGCGCCGCTCACGTGACGCGTGTTGCATTCGACGACCCCTCGCGGGCGAGCGAGGCGGGGGCCGCCCTCCTCGTCGGCTGTACGTTCGCACCGGAGGGGCGCGACGCCCGCGTCGGCCAACTCCACCACGACGACGCCGTCGAAGTGTTCCACGACCGCGAGCGCGACTTCCTCGCCGGCGACGCCGGCCTTGACGTGCTCGGCGGGGCCTCCCGGCGGCACCGGAGGCGGTGTTGTCCCCGGAGCCACACGAGGCCGACGCGACCTCGCTGGGCGACCGCCGCGAAGAGGACCACCTCGGTGGCGACGTGGTCGCTGCGGTGCCGGCCGTCGACGGCGTGGCGACCGCCGCGACCCTGCTGTCCGAGCGCGAGGACGCCGACCGGGAGGCGTCGCTGGCCGCACTCGACGACCTGTTCGCCGTGGTCGACACCGCCGACTCGCTCGTCGACCTCGCCCAGTCGACCGACGCCGCCGTGTCGCTCCCCGACGGCGTCGCCCGCGCGGCCGCCGCCGTCGACGACCTGCGGGTGTTGTCGTTGCTGTCGGCGCCGACGGGGATGCGGATCGCCGGGCCGGACTTCGACCCCCACTACGTCCACTCCGGCGGCTACGGCTACACGTGGTTCCGCGACGACGCAGAGGTGTCCGGCTTCCTGCTCGGTGCCGACGGGCGCTTCGACCTCGGGATCGAGGAGTGGCACCGGCGCAGTGCCCGCGCGTACCTCGACACACAACTCCCGGACGGGACGTGGCCCCACCGCGTGTGGCCCCGCAACGGCGCGCTCGCGCCGGGGTGGGCGAACGCCCGGATGGAGGCGCTCGAAGACGTGGAGTACCAAGCCGACCAGACCGCCAGCGTCGCGGCGTTCCTCGCGCGGTTCCTCGCCGGCCTCGACGACGACGACCCGATGGTCGACGAGGTGACGGCGGCGCTCGACGACGCGCTCGACGGGATGGTCGACTCGCTCGCCGACGACGGGCGACCGGTCGCCTGTCAGAACGCGTGGGAGGACGGCGTCGGGCGCTTCGCCCACACCGCCGCGCGGTTCCTCGACGCGTTCTCCGCGATCGCCGCGCTCGGGCCCGAGCGGTTCGAGCGCGCCGTCGAGGCGACCGACCGGGCCGCGCTCCTCTACGACGCGCTCGACGACCTCTGGGTCGCCGACCGCGGCGTGTTCGCCGTGAGCGAACTCGGCGACGGCTCGCTCGACGCGCGCCTCGACTCGGCGACGTTCGCGCTGGCGGACGCCCACCGGGCGTACGCCGCGATCGGCGAGATCGACGAGACGCGCCGAAATCGGCTCGTCGAACACCTCGACGCCACGATCGACGGCCTGTACCACGACCCCGCAGACAGCGACGTCGAGGGGCTGGTCCGCTACGAGGGCGACGCGTGGCGCCAGCGCGGCCAGGGTCACGAGAAGATCTGGACCGTGTCGACGGCGTGGGGGGCGAACGCCGCCGGCGAACTGGCGGCCCTGTTGGCCGACGAGGACGACGCGCGCGCCGACGAGTTCGCCGCCCGGGCAAGCGACCTGCTCGACCTAGTAGGCCCCGAGGGCCCGTTGACGGTGGCCGGCGGCTACCAGCCGGAGCAGTTCTTCGACGACGGCACCGCCGACAGCGCGACGCCGCTGGGGTGGCCCCACGCCATCCGGCTGGCGACGACGGCGCTGCTCGACGACCACGACGCACTCGCCAGCGAGCAGACCGAACGGCTACGCGCCGACGACTGAGCCTGGCTTTCCGCGGCCCTTCCGTGCCGCTGAGTCGGCCCGGTTTCTCTCCACCGCCGCTGGATCACGCAGAGGGGGTCGTCCGCGATGCTCCTGTTCGTGACGGGCGTCGTCGGGTACCTGCTCGAGAGCGACAGAGAGCGGGGATCTGGGCCCCGTGCAGAGAACACGGGGAGTTGGGCGGCGTGCGGAGGCGCCGGCGCAGACGAGGAGCATCGGCGTCGCAGACCAGTCTCAGTCGGCGGTCGTCGGCTCGACCGCGTCGGTGGCGTCGCCGCCGTCCGCGCCGGCGTCGTCGCGCGTCAGTGACGCGCCTGAGAGCGGGTCGAACAGGTGCAGGTCCGACTCGTCGAAAGCGATCCGGACGGTCTCACCGAGGTCTGGTGCAACGTCACTGGGGACGCGCGCGATGAACTCGGGGCCGATGTCGAGGTAGAGGTAGTTGTCGGAGCCGATGGGTTCGAGCACCTCGACGGCCGTCTCGACGCCCGTCTCACCGTCGCGGGCGATCCGGACGTCCTCGGGGCGGACACCCACGCGAACCTCGTCGACGCCCGCAAGGGCGTTCGCGGTGTCGGAAGTCAGTTCGTACGTGAAACGGCCGTCGGCACCCGTTAGCGTGACGCCGGTACCGGTGTCCTCGACCGCGGCGTCGAGTACGTTCATCGACGGCGAGCCGACGAAGCCGCCGACGAACTCGTTTGCGGGGTCGTCGTACACGTCGGTCGGGCGGCCTGCCTGCTGGAGCTCGCCGTCGTCGAGGATGACGATGCGGTCGCCCATCGTCATCGCCTCCTCCTGGTCGTGGGTGACGTAGATAGCGGTGATCCCCAGTTCCTTCTGGAGCCGTTGGATCTCGGTGCGCATCGTCGTCCGGAGCTTCGCGTCGAGGTTCGACAGCGGTTCGTCGAACAGGAACACGTCCGGTTCACGGACGATGGCGCGCCCGAGCGCGACGCGCTGTTTCTGCCCGCCCGACAGCTCGTTGGGGCGGTCGTCGAGTAGGTCGCCGATGCCCATCATCTCTGCCGTCTCGCGGACGCGTTCGGTGCGCTCGTCCTTCGTGAGGTCCGTGCTCATGCGCAGGCCGAACGCCATGTTCTGTTCGACCGTCTTGTGCGGGTACAGCGCGTAGTTCTGGAACACCATCGCGACGTTCCGCTTGCGCGCGTGGACGTTCGTCACGTCCTCGCCGTTGATCCGGATACTCCCCGACGTTGGCGTCTCCAGCCCGGCCAGCATCCGCAGGGTCGTCGACTTCCCACATCCCGAGGGGCCGACGACGGTGATGAACTCCCCGTCCGCCACGTCGAGCGACACGTCGTCGACGGCGACGAGGTTGCCGTTGTCGAACTCCTTCCTGAGATTGTCGAGCGTGACGGTTCCCATTGCTCCCACGGGTGGACCCATTCCGTATAGTTCTTCCCCTCGATCCGGAATCTGTGAAGCGTTCGTTCATCATTACTTCTGAACGTATCGAGTACGACGAGATTACTGCACCGCCATCTGTCCGGGAATGTGGCGAATTCGTGGGGTAGTACCGCCCGTTCGTCCGACTCACCACCCAGATGAACGTTCATGGAGGATCCGAATGCTTAAGGGATGAACTACTAATTCATCCGGTATTCACCATGACAATGGATCGCAGAACACTGCTCCGGAACCTGGGTGTGGCGGGAACGATCGGCGCGACGGCTGGCTGTGTCGGCGTGCAAGAACAGTCGACAGAGACCCAGTCGGGCGGTAACAGCGGATCGAGCGGTTCGGACGGTTCCGATGGGAGCGACGACGAGTCCACGGCCACGAGCACTGGGCCCGCCGGCGAGGCGGAGGTGTGGTACACGCTCGCCAAGGCCGAGCGGCCGGGTCGTGAGAGCGTCATCGAGACGTTCAACAGCGAGTCGCGCCACACCATCACGGGCTCGAACATCTCGGACATGGTCAAGAAGACGACCAGCGCCATCCCCGTCGGCGAGGGCCCCGAGTCGTTCGAGTGGGCCCACGACAAGGTGGGCGGCTACTACCAGCAGGGCTTCCTCACCGACATGAGCGACCAGGTCGACGTCGACCTCGGCCAGTTCACGTCGGCGGCCGCCGAGGCCGTCCAGTACAAGGGGAACGTCGTCGGCCTCCCGCGCTCTGCGGAGACGGTCGGCCTCGTGTACAACACCGACATCGTCGACGAGGCGCCCGAGACGGTCTCGGAGATGGTGTCGGTCATGGAGGAGTTCCACGACCCGGACAACGGGAAGTACGGGATGGGCTACCCCGTGAACGCCTACTTCGTCAGCGCGTGGCTGCAGGCGTTCGGCGGCCACTACCTCGACATCAGCGCCGACGAGCCGCTCGGCGTCAACTCCGACGAGACGGTCCAAGGGCTCCAGTTCCTGCTCGACAACTTCAAGCCGTACATGCCGAAGGACCCGTCGTACGGGCCCCAGGCCGCCGCGTTCGCCGACGGCAACGCCGCGTTCGCGATCAACGGCCCGTGGTACCTCGCGACGCTCAACGAGAAGGGCGTCAACTACGAGGTCGCCCCGCTCCCGTCGGTCGAGGGCGGCAGCCCGACGCCGTACACGGGGATCAAAGTGTGGTACTTCGCGAAGAAGATGCGCGAGGACGACGCCGCGACGGTCGCGGCGAAGGACTTCGCCGAGTGGTTCGTCACGAACGAGGACCACCTCCTCACGCTCGCACAGGAGCAGGGCCACATCCCTGTCCTGTCGAGTCTCGTGGGCAGCGACGAGTTGCCCGACACGGTCGCCGCGTTCTCGCAGGCCGTCGAGCAGGGGACGCCGATGCCGTCGGACCCGAAGATGGCCGCCGTCTGGCCGGCTATCGAGACCGCCATCCTCGAGTCGTTCAACGGCAACACCGACCCCCAGGCGGCGCTCGACACGGCCGCCGAGGAGATCCGTAGCAACTGGGAGTAACTCCACACATGAGTACCGAATCACGAGTCGCGCGCCGGGTCGAGGCGATCCCGTTCCTCGACGAGCGAGACACGTCGCTGCTGTTCGTGCTGCCGGGGCTGTTCGTCTTCTCGGCGTTCATGCTGTTCCCGGTGCTGTACATCGTCGGCATCTCGTTCACGAACGCGGCGCCGGGGAACCTGTTCGCCGGCGAGGGCGCGATGTCGATTCTTACGTTCGGCGAGGCGGCGTTCGTCGGCGTCGAGAACTACGTCGAGGTGCTGAGCGACGCGCGCTTCTGGAACTCCTTCGGCGTGACGTGGCTATTTGTCGCCACGAGCGTGGCGCTGAAGTTGTTGCTCAGCATCGGACTCGCGCTGGTCGTGACGAACGACCGCGTGCGCGGCAAGCGCCTCATGCGCTCGCTGATCATCCTGCCGATGGGGCTGCCAGCCATCTTCACCATCACCGTCTGGCGGGGCATCTTCAGCTCCGCGCAGTTCGGGCTGGTGAATCAACTGCTCACCGCCGTCGGGCTCGAGACGGTCTCGTGGCTGAGCCAACGCTGGCCAGCCTTCTTCGCGTACAACGTCACGGAGGCGTGGCTGGCGTACCCGTTCATGGTGATCATCACCGTGAGCGCCCTGCAGGACGTGCCCGACGAACTGCACGAGGCGGCGATGGTGGACGGCGCGAGCTTCCTCTCGCGGTTCCTCCACGTCACGCTGCCGTCGATTAAGAAGCCGGTGCTCTTCGCCACCATCCTCACGTCGGCGGCGTCGTTCCAGCAGTTCCTCATCCCGTACGTGTTCAACGCCGGTGGCCCGGCGCGTGCCAACGAGCTGATCGTCGTGTACGGCTACCAAGAGGCGTTCTCGTTCAACAACTACGGGAAGGGTGCCGCGATCAGCCTGATCGCCGTCGCCTTCATCGGCGCGTTCATGTGGCTGAACGTCAAGCGCGGCAAACTCGCCGACGGGGTGAACGAGGCGTGATGCTCGACGGCATCGCTCGGAAGGTCTCCGAGGACGTGTACAACGTCGTCACCACGCCCATCGACGCCGCGCGCGACGCGCGCTACACGCTCGGTGCGATCCGGCGCGGCGAGGTGTCGCCGGTCGAACCGCTGAAGACGCTCGGCGCCACGCTCGGCGCAATCGTCGTCATCTCGCTGCTGCTGTTCCCCATCTACTGGATCCTGATGGCGGCGCTGTCGGGGAGCGGTGGCTCCATCTACACCTCGAACGGGCTGCGACTGCTCCCGACCGAGCCGTCGTTGGTGCCGTTCCTGTGGGTGATCGGCGACATCTCGCTGCCGCCGCTGGAGTTCGTGGTGAACGTGCCGCTCACCGACCTGGCGCTCGTGTTCGGCACGCCCGGCCTGCTGTTCTTCGACGTGAGTCGCGTGCAGCCGGGCGTCGTCGGCCGCGTCGTCGTCGCCGGCGTCGAGATGTTCCCGGGCTTCGCGGTCGGTCCCGTGGAGAACCCGTCGAACTTCAAGTCGTTCTTCGGCAACAGCATGATCGTGGCGTTCGTGACGATGGCGCTGTCGATGGCGCTCATCGTGCCCGGCGCGTACGCGCTGTCGCGCCGGAAGTTCATCCTCCGGCGAAACATCCTGTTCGTGTACGTGTTGATGACACAGGTCGGCGGCGGCCTCGGCATCGCGCTGCTCATCGGCCTGTACGCCATCTACGCGCAGTTCGACCTCACCAACAACCGGGTCGCGCTGTCGGTGTACTACGCCGCGACGGCGGTGCCGTTCAACACGTGGCTGCTCAAGACGTACATGGACGGCATCCCGACCTCTTACGAGGAGGCGGCTGTCGTCGACGGCGCGCCCGCGTGGCGCGTCGTCTGGGAGGTCATCCTCCCGCTGTCGGCCGCCGGCCTCGCGACGGTGTTCGTGTTCACCTTCCTCACCGGATGGACCGAGTTCGTCGTGGCCCAGACGCTGCTGGGCACCGAGAACTACACGCTGCCCGTGGGGCTGTACTCGCTCATCGACGAGTACACCATCCCGTGGGCGCGCTTCTCGGCGTTCGCGCTCACGTTCGCGACGCCGATCATGCTCGTGTACCTGTTCGCACAACGGTACATCGAGGGCGGCCTCTCGTTCAGCGGGATGGAAGGGTAGGCATCGGGCTCGAGCCCGACGCGACCACCTTCGGTACACGGCTTCGCCAACACCGCCAGAATGTGTGATGTACGGGTACACCCACCGTTTCAGTTAAGAACCCCGCCACGACACTCCCACGAATGTCCATCGACCGCGCGGGGATCGACCACCGACCGACGACCAGCGATTCCCACGCGGTCGACACCGAGACCGTCGAGGTCCGTCTCCGCAGTGCACGTGGGAACCTCGACGAGTGTGCACTCCTCCACGGCGACAAGTTCGACTGGGCCGCGAGCGCGCAGACGACGGCGATGGAGCAGGTCCACCGCGACGCCGAGTACGACTACTGGCGCTTGCGGGTGACGCCGCCGCACCGTCGGCTCGTGTACGCGTTCCGGCTTCGAGCGGGCGACGACGACCTGTGGCTCACTGAGTGGGGATTCGAGGACGCCGCCGACGTGGCGTATCCGACCGGCGGCGCCGAGCGGCCGCTCCACTACTTCGAGCACCCGTATCTCAACGCGAACGACGTGATCGACCCGCCCGAGTGGGTCGAGGAAGCAGTCTTCTACCAGATCTTCCCAGATCGGTTCGAGAACGGCGACCCCGACCGGACGCCCGACGACGCAGCCGAGTGGGGCGAGCAGCCGACGACCACCAACGTGTTCGGAGGCGATCTGCAAGGGGTGATCGACCGCCTCGACTACCTCGGCGAGTTGGGGATCACGGCGTTGTACCTCACACCGGTGTTCGCCTCGGAGTCGAACCACAAGTACAACGTCGCCGACTACGGTCGCGTCGACCCCGCGTTCGGCGACACGGCGACGCTCTCGCGACTGGTCGACCGAGCCCACGAGCGAGGGATTCGGGTGATCCTGGACGCCGTGTTCAACCACTGCGGTCGCCAGTTCGCGCCGTTTCAGGACGTGGTCGAACACGGCGCCGACTCCCCGTACGCCGACTGGTTCCACGTCCACGAGTTCCCGATCCGGTTCGAGCCGCGACCGACGTTCGAGGCGTGGGGTTCGAACCCCACATGCCGAAGCTGAACACCGAACACCCCCAAGTGCGCGCGTATCTGATCGACGTGGCCGTGGAGTGGATGGAGGAGACTGGCGTCGACGGCTGGCGCCTCGACGTGGCCGACGAGGTGGATCACGAGTTCTGGCGGGCGTTCCGCCAAGCGGTGAAAGCGGAGAATCCCGATGCCTACGTGCTCGGCGAGGTGTGGCACGACGCGCGTCCGTGGCTCCGGGGCGACCAGTTCGACGCCACCATGAACTATCCGTTCACGTACGCCGTCGACGGCTTCTTCACCGAGGCGTCTATCGACGGCCGCGCGTTCGCCGACCGCGTCGGGCGGTTCCTGTTCCGCTACCCCGACGCTACGAATCGAGTGCTGTTCAACCTCCTCGGCAGCCACGACACCGCTCGACTGCGGACCCGGTGTGGCGACGACGTCGACCGCGTCCGGGTGGCGATGCTCGCGCTGTTCACCGCCGTCGGCGTCCCCTGCGTCTACTACGGCGACGAGGTCGGGATGCGCGGCGGTGACGACCCCGACTGTCGGCGGACGATGGTGTGGGACCCCACCGAACGCGACGAGGCGCTCCGCGCGTACGTCCGCGAGTTGATCGCCGTTCGGCGCGAGCGCTCGGCCCTGACGAGAGGCGACCTGCGATTCGTGCACGACCAGTGTGGCGGGGATCTGGTCGTTTATCGGCGAACGACGGCCGGGAGCCGAGACGGTCTGACCGTCGTGATCAACCGCGGCGACGAGGCCGCGACGGTGGAACTGGACGACGACTGGTCGGCCGCGTCGGTGCCGTCGGTCGTGGTCGCGAGTCGCGACGACGCCGTGCGGGAGGTCGACTCGACGCGAGTCACGGTCGCGGGCGTGTCTGGCGTCGTGCTGGAGCCGTGAGTGACCGCTACTCAGACGTCTCGTCGACAGCCTGCTGAAACCCCAACCAGTTCACGACCGACCCGGCGGCGTCGGTGACGGGGACGAGCGACACCCGATTGCGGAACGGGGTGCCGTCGGCGCGGTAGTTGGTCAGTTCGGTCGTCACACGACTCCACGTCGACAGTGCCTCCCGCAGGTCCGCGACCGGTTCCGGGTCGGTGTCGGGGCCCTGGAGGAGGCGCAGGTTCTCCCCGCGCAGATCCGCGAGCGCGTAGCCCGTCAGCTCCCGGAACGTCCGATTCGCGTAGACGACGGGGTTGTCCGCGTACGCTGGCCCGGTGAGCGTGATGCCCAGCGAGGCGTCGTCGAGGACGCGGATCCGCCGGACGTACGCACCCTCGTGTGTCGCGAGCGACCCTGACTCCCCCGGTGGGTCAGGTGGTGGGTCGTCAGACGCTAGTCGCCGGAGCCGCTCAGCGTCGTACTCGTCACTGGCGAGTGTCTCCGGCACGCGCTCGCGGAAGCGCTCGTCGTCGAGGCGGAGCAGGTCGGCGAGCGTGTCACGGTCGGCCATGTCGGAGCCCATGTGGTCGGTGGCCGGCGTTGGGTTGGCGTACGCAAACCGCTGTCGTCCGTGGCGACATCGACTGTCGTCCGTGGCGACATCGCGGGCGTGCTCCGACACGACGCCGGGGTGCGTTTTTCTCCCGGGGGCGCCAACGACCGAGCGATGGCACCCACGACGGCTGCCGAGTCGGTCGTCCTCCTGACCGGTGGCACCAGCGGGATCGGTCGCGCTGCGGTGCGACGCCTCGCGGCGACCGGTGCGACCGTCGTCACCGTCGGTCGCGACCGCGAGCGCGGCCGGGCGGTCGCAGCGGACGTGACCGCCGAGACGCCCGGTCGCGTAGAGTTCCGACGGGTCGATCTGGCGGACCAGAGCGCAGTTCGCAACCTCGCGAGTGCGGTCGACGACGAGTACGACCGCCTCGACGCGCTCGTCCACAACGCCGGCCTCTCCTCGAAGGAGCGGCGCGAGACCGCCGACGGTGTGGAACTGACGTTGGCGGTGAACCACCTCGCTCCGTACCTCCTCACGCACGACCTCGTCGACCTGCTGGGAGCCACGCGCGGTGCGCGAGTCGTCGTCACCGCCTCCAGCGTCCACCGCAGAGGGAAGATCGACTTGGACGACTCGGAGGATCTGGACGCGCTCAACTCTCGGTCGGGGTACGACGCTCTCGACGCGTACGCGCGGTCGAAACTCGCGAACGTCGCGTTCACGCTGGAGTTGGCCGAGCGGTTGCGGGCGAGCGCGCGGACCGAGGGCGTCGTCGCGAACTGCGTCCACCCGGGATTCATCCCGACGACTGGCCTCTACCGGGACGTGTCGTGGCGGGCGAAACTGTTGACGCGCCTCGCCGGTGCGGTCCCCGGCGTCGGCACGGACGTCGAGGAGGGTGCGAGACGGCTGGTCGCGGTGACGACCGACGACGCGTACGCCGACCGGACGGGACTGTACGTCGGCGGCGACGGTCCGGAGCAACCGAGTGCCGCCGCTCGCGACGCCGCGCTCCGCGAGCGACTGTGGCGCCTCAGCGCGGCGTTGGTCGGCGTCGACCCCGACTGGCCGTGAGCGCGTCCCGCTCGACCGCGGCCTCCGGGGGTCGGGAGGCGCGTCGCAGTTACTCGTACTGCTGGCGTTCGACCCGTTCCAGGACCTCCGCGAACGCGACGTTCTGCTTCACGCTCGTCACGCGGATCGTGACGCGCTCGCCCTTCTCGGTGTCGGGGACGATGATCACGTAGCCGCGGTCGACCCGCGCGATTCCGTCGCCCTGGTCGCCGATCCCCTCAATGTCCACCGTCACCTCGTCGCCGCGGTCGACCGGGGGTTCGGGGCCGTCCGTGGTCGCGTTTGAGCCGTTCGACCCAATTGACGGAGCCTCGTCGTCGCCGGACGGTGCCGCGTCCGTCGAGTCGTCGGACGTGCTCGTTGGGGCGTCGCTCGACTCCGAACGTGTGCTACCAGACGCCACGTTCTCGGTGGGCGCCGACGACGCCGGCGTCGACTCCCGTTCCAACAGCGCGACACGGTACACCGCCCCTTCGCGCAGCGTCCCGAGATCCACTTCGCGCTTCGGTACTTCCACCACGTACGAGCCGTCACGTTCCTCTACGTCCGCGCTGAATACACACCGTAGATCCTCTGATATCTCCATTCGTCTTCCGTTCTCACCACAGTAATGTTAACCTACGCGTGTTCGGGGCCGTGTATCAGCCCAACTCTAGACGGTCCGGTGCACGAACCGGCGCGCCCGTGGATACACTGACGTGCTCGACGACGACCCACCGTGTCGACCGGCGAGGAGCAAGAGCCGACGGTGATTCTGTCGATAACCCACATTCGAATCGTGGGATATCGACGCGACGGTGGCCTGTCTATCGCTATCTCCCAATCTACACGTCACTCACCCACACCACCGTGTCCGCAGTAACTGGACTACACTCGATACAGCGCCGAATTACAGCGGACACAGTGGTGTTTGTCGAGACACCTCGTTGGAAGACGGCGCCGGAGGACACGACCCGTCGAGTCGACACCGTTGTGTCCGCTGTTCTCGCCGAACGTCTCGCCCCGACGCCGCCACGTCAACCACGGCCAAGTGTGGGTGACGACCGACAGCGTGTCGATGGAACGACAGACGCGGCGGGGTTGGTGATCGGACCGGTGAGCCGTCGACTGGCACGCCCGAGGCACCAGATCATCTCAGAGTCGCGCGAGCGACCGCGCGGGACAGGAACGGGGTGTCCCTCGGCGGGAGACACACCACTGTGTCCGCAGTTCTACCTCGCCTGTGCCCGCAGAACTACGGACACGGTGGTGTCGGTGGGAGAGAAACACTGGGGGGTAGTAGGCGATACAACGCGAGAGGCATCGAATCGGAGGAACTCGACCGGGACGGTCCAGTCGACGGTGACTCGAACCCTCTCCCCCACTGTGTCCGCTGTTCCCGTCCGAGAGAGACACGGGGTGGTCGAGTCGACTTCCATTTCACACCACACTACCATGGTTTAATCAGCAAATAGTTGCGGTACGGACTAGCTCAAACGCAGTGGTGATAAAGCTACTGCCGATCTCAGTCGTCGTTCGGTACTGCGGGGGGAGGGGGGTCCCTTCTCACCGAGAACAGCGGACAAAGTGGAGGGGGTGTGTTGCGACCGTTGTTTAAGTAAGTGGAGAACTGCGGAAACAGCGGACACTCCGGACACGGTGGTTTTATGCTGTCCCCGACACAGGTCCACGTGACTACAATGGGGATGTTCGAGCGGGACACCGACATCTACCGCGACCGCGACGCCCTCCGGGAGGACTACCAGCCCGAGCAGCTCGTCGGCCGCGACGAGGAACTGGACACGTATCGGGCCGCGCTCCAGCCGGTGATTAACGGCGAGCAGCCGAACAACGTCTTCCTGTACGGGAAGACGGGGGTGGGAAGACCGCGGCAACGAGGTACCTCCTCGAACACCTCCAAGAGGACGCCGCACAGTACGACGACATCGAACTCACCGTCACCGCGCTCAACTGCGACGGCCTCACCTCGTCGTACCAGGTGGCGACACGCCTCGTCAACGAGTATCGCGACGACACCGAACAGATCTCGACGAC